>NZ_JAGPXJ010000057.1:0-49123 GCF_018070605.1 Streptomyces sp. B15 | reverse complement strand
TGGCCGTGCTGTCTGCTCTCCGCGGTGAGGGCGGCCAGCAGCGCGGTCAGCTTCTCCTCGGTGCAGCCGGGGAACCCGGCCGCCCGAACCGTCTCGGCGGCCGTCTCGCGCGCGGCGCGCGCGTCCGAGCCGCCCGCGGCCAGTACGGCGAGCGCCACGCTGTGCACCGCCTCGCGCAGCATGCCGGCCAGCCGGGAGGTGGTGGGCCGGTCCAGGGTGTCGGCGCCGAAGTGGCCGCGGCAGGCGACGCATTCGACGACGGGCCCGGCCGGACCGCGCGGGAGCAACGGGACGCCCAGAACGACGAAGCGGCGCCGCCCGGTCCGTCTGCGGTAGCGGCGGTCGCCTCCGCAGTCGGGGCAGAAGAAGTCGCCGTCATCGAGGGTGCGCCAGCTCGTGCGGACCCCTGCGAGACGTACACGGAAGGGTCGTTGGCGCATGACCTCGCACCTCCATCACGATTCGGCAACGTCGCCGGGTGACGTGATATTAACCACAGCCGGGCGTCGGAGACAGCCCCTGGAGAGTTTTTCGGCCTCTCGCAAGTCGCGTGTCGCCGACGCCCGGTGAGTGGTTTCGGTACGGAAATCCGTTACCTGTCCGTACGGAACCGCCTACCGCGGGCGCTGTTCACCGCCGTGGACGCGGTTCACCACCGGTGGGCGGCTCATGGCCGGTAGGCGCGGTTCACCGCCGAGACCGCCGCCTTGATGGAGGCCCGGACGATGTTGGCGTCGATGCCCACGCCCCACAGCACCTGCCCGCCGATGGCGCACTCGATGTAGGCGGCGGCCTGGGCGCCGACGCCCTCGCTCATGGTGTGCTCCACGTAGTCGAGCAGCCGTACGTCCACGTCGATGGCGTGCAGCGCGTCGAAGAAGGCCGCCAGCGGACCGTTCCCGGTGCCGCTGAGCACCACCGGCTCGCCGTCGACCACGGCCTCGACGGTCAGCGCGTCGGCGCCGTCGCTGGTGGTGGAGGTCTGCGCGCCGCGCAGCGCGATGCGGCCCCAGCTCTTCTCGGGGGTCGGCAGATACTCGTCCTGGAAGGCGGCCCAGATGTCGGCGGGCGTGACCTCGCCGCCCTCCGCGTCCGTCTTCTCCTGAATGATCTTGGAGAACTCCACCTGCATCCGGCGGGGCAGGTCCAGGCTGTGCTCGCCCTTGAGGACGTAGGCGATGCCGCCCTTGCCGGACTGCGAGTTGACGCGGATGACGGCCTCGTAGGAGCGGCCCACGTCCTTGGGGTCGATCGGCAGGTAGGGGACGGCCCACTCGACGTCGTCCACGCTCTTGCCGGCCTCGGCCGCGCGGGCCTCCATGGCGTCGAAGCCCTTCTTGATGGCGTCCTGGTGGGAGCCGGAGAAGGCGGTGTAGACCAGGTCGCCCACGTACGGGTGGCGCGGGTGGACCTCCATCTGGTTGCAGTACTCGTAGGTGCGGCGGATCTCGTCGATCTGCGAGAAGTCGATCATCGGATCCACGCCCTGGCTGAACAGATTCATGCCCAGCGTCACCAGGTCGACGTTGCCGGTGCGCTCGCCCTGCCCGAACAGACAGCCCTCGACACGGTCGGCGCCCGCCATCACGGCCAGCTCGGCGGCGGCCACCGCGGTGCCGCGGTCGTTGTGCGGGTGCACGGACAGACACACGTGCTCCCGGCGGGACAGCTGGCGGCCCATCCACTCGAACCGGTCGGCGTGGGTGCTGGGCGTGGAGCGCTCCACGGTCGCGGGCAGATTGAGGATGATCTCGCGGCCGTCCTCGGGCTGCCATACGTCCATGACGCCCTCGCAGACCTCCAGCGCGAAGTCCAGCTCGGTGTCGGTGAAGATCTCCGGGCTGTACTGGTAGCCGAAGACGGTGCGGTCGTCCAGCAGCTTCTCGGCGTACTCCAGCACCAGCCGGGTGCCGTCGACCGCGATCTGCTTGACCTGGTCGCGGGTGCCGCGGAAGACGACCTCACGGAAGACGGGGGCCGTCGCGTTGTACAGGTGCACCGTGGCGTGGTGGGCGCCCTTCAGCGACTCGACGGTCCGCTCGATCAGCTCCTCGCGGGCCTGGGTGAGGACGGAGATCGTCACGTCCTCGGGGATCGCGTCCTGCTCGATGATGGAGCGCACGAAGTCGAAGTCGGTCTGGCCGGAGGAGGGGAATCCGACCTCGATCTCCTTGTAGCCCATCCGGACCAGCAGGTCGAACATCTCCCGCTTGCGGGCCGGGGACATCGGGTCGATCAGCGCCTGGTTGCCGTCCCGCAGATCGGTCGACAGCCAGCGCGGCGCCTTGGTGATCCGGTTGTCCGGCCAGGTGCGGTCGGGCAGGTCGACGGCCTCGTACTGCCCGTACCGGTGGACCGGCATACCGGAGGGGCGCTGGCGTACCGAGGCGGCGGTCAGCGGGGTGGCGCGCCCGATGGGGGCCTGCGTCGAGCGGGCAGGCCGGGTGGGCTGCTGGGATGTCATGGCGTTCAGGCTCCTGGTGAGGTGGCTGTTCCAAGACCGACGACAGCACCGAACTCCGCGGGGAGGGGGTCGGCCTTGCGGTGGCTACAGACCCTCGCCGCGGCAGCTAAGAAGAAGCAGCCCGAAACGCATGATGTTCGCAGCATAACGGAGGCCCGGCGGGCTCTCAGTGGCGTATCACCATGCGGGATGCCCGAAGGCGGCAGCGGGACACGGGTGCCGGGCGCCGGAACGCGCGGGAGGGAGCGGGCGAGGGCGGGGCCGGTGGCGGAGGTGACAGCGGAGCGTGACGGCGAAGTCCGACGGCTGATGACGGTCACCGCGCGTGACCGGGGGTGCACGACGATAACGGAGAAGTGGGCGAAAAAGGACATCACACTACCCGGTTCAACACCGTTTTGCGCGAATCATCTCCGCAACCGGTGACAGGCCGGTAACGGAGTGCCACATTGCTCTGTATGAACGCACATCGCGCGCACTCACCGCAGACCCATCCCGTCTTCTGCACGATCGTGCCTCCACACCTCCTCGACCAGGTATCCAGGAACAGCGACGAGGTCCTCTCCCGGCCCGCCCGGCGCACGTTGGAGCGGGACGCGACCCAGCGCACCCGCCGCCAGATCACCACTGTGCGTCACGGCCTGCTCTCCGCAGCCCCCGTGGCGCCGGACATCGACCCCGCGGACCGCAAACCGCAGCGCACCATCTCCGACGCGGAGAACAAGGAGACGCTGCCCGGCAAGACGGTGCGGGAGGAGGGCAGCGAGCCCGTCCAGGACGCCTCGGTCAACCGCGCCTACGCGGGCCTGGGCGCGACCTTCGAGCTGTTCCTGAGCGTCTACGACCGCTACTCGATCGACGGCGCGGGGCTGGCCCTGGACGCGACGGTGCACTATGGCGAGGAGTACGCCAACGCCTTCTGGGACGGCGAGCGCATGGTGTTCGGCGACGGCGACGGCGAACTCTTCCGGGATTTCACCCTGCCGGTGGACGTCATCGGCCATGAGCTGACCCACGGCGTGACCCAGTACAGCGCCAATCTGGAGTACCAGGGCCAGTCCGGGGCGCTCAACGAGTCGGTCTCCGACGTCTTCGGCGCCCTGATCAAGCAGCACAGCCTGGGCCAGAGCGCACAGGACGCGGACTGGCTGATCGGCTCCGGGCTGTTCACCGACCGGGTGGAGGGCCAGGCGCTGCGCTCCATGAAGGCCCCCGGCACGGCCTACCACGACGACGTGCTCGGCAAGGACCCGCAGCCGGCGAAGATGGAGGACTACGTCAACACCGGCGCCGACAACGGCGGGGTGCACATCAACTCCGGCATCCCCAACCATGCCTTCTACACCCTCGCCATGGAGCTGGGCGGCAACGCCTGGGAGCGCGCCGGCCAGATCTGGTACGACACCCTCACCGGCGGTTCGCTGCAGCCGGACACGGACTTCGCGACCTTCGCCACGGCGACCACCGAGGCCGCCAAGTCCCGCTACGGCGACGGCAGCGACGAGCACGAGGCGGTACGCAAGTGCTGGTCCGAGGTGGGTGTGACCGCGAGGTGACAGCTCGCTGACGGCCTCGCTGACGGCCTCGCTGACGGCCTCGCTGACGGCCTCGCTGACGTCCTCGGCCCGATGCAGCCCCTGCGGTACTTAACGTGCGGCCGGATTGCCGGGAAGATGGACGTATGCGTATCACTGTCATCCGCACGGGTGGCTTCGGCGGGCTCACCCGCCGCGCCACCCTTCAGACCGCGGGCCGGCCCGACGCCGAGGAACTCGCGCACCTGGCCGACCAGGCGGTGCGCGAGGGCCTCGGCGCAGCGCCGATGGGCGTGCCCGACGGGTTCCACTACGAGGTCAGGGTGGAGACCGAAGGCTCCGCCACCACCGCCCACTGCGCCGACCCCAAACTCACCGAGGCGCAGTCGGCGCTGGTGAGAAAGGTGCTCAAGGAAGGAGCGTGAGCGGCCTGCCCCGGCCCCGTGCCCCGCTTCCGGCAGCCGTGCGGGCAGCGGCCCGAGCAACCGGCGCGGGCAACGGCCCGAGCCGGTGCGGGCAGGTGGTACCCGGTCAGGGCAGGTAGTACATGGGGTTGGGCAGCTTGACCTTCCGGTCGGCGTGCCCGCCCTTGAGATCGCTGTACTGGTCGCCGAAGTTGGCGAGGATGTCGTAGCCCTGCTCCTCGATGTGCTCGCGGGTGCCCGACTTGTACTCCACGGTCGTGCAGTCGCTGCCGCAGTCGAGGTAGGGGGGCGGGTGCTCCTCGTTCTTGAGGAAGAAGTGCTTCTTGTCGACCGGGTTCCTGTAGCCGACCTTCTTGAGGTTCCGCACGCTCCAGTCGCGCTGGTACTCCTTGCGCCCGGTCACCAGGAACACCGTGATGCCCTTGCTGTCCGCCCAGTTGACGAGCTTGCGCATCCCGAAGACCGGCTCCATGTTCTCGGTGCGCAGATAGTCGTCCTGCGCCTCGGGGGTGAAGTGGTAGCCGATCTTCCGCTCGAAGTTGTAGGTCAGCAGCGTGGTGTCGTCCACGTCGAACACGACGGCGGGCTTGTTCTTCGAGCCGCCCCCTGAGCGGTGTGCGCGCAGGTCCCGTTCGAGGTTCTTGCGGGCCTTGGCCGCGATGCGGCGCGTCTGCTGGGCGTAGTTGCTGTGCGGTGAGGCGTGGTGCTCGCCGTCCGAGGTCTCGATGTCGCCGTAGTACGCCTCGATTCTGGTCTTCACCTGGTCGAGGTTGGGAATCTCCTTGTCGGTCCTGGGCACCGCGTGGTCGGCCGTCGCCTGGCCGACCCCGAAGAGTGCCGAGCCCGCCACGGCGGCGACGGCCACCAGGGGCAGAGCGGAACGGAGAGAACGGGGCATGGCGCGGCTCCTCGCGGCGAGTTGGCAGGGGCATGAGAACCCGGAGAAGGTCCCCGGGAACGTAGCAGCGCAGCCAACCGCACATCTACGCGCGGAGATTCAACGATGGGCAAAACCTGCGACGCGGACTCGGCACTCTTGACCCTGCTTCGTTCAGCTCCTTAATCTCCGTACGCATACATAAACATCAGTGGGACCGGACGGCACCGGGCCGGAAGCGGGAGCAGCATGAGCACGCGCGTGAAGGACCTGACCATCACCGGCGTACGTCTCACCCCCGTGCTCGTCGCCGACCCGCCGCTGCTCAACACCCAGGGCGTGCATCAGCCGTACACGCCACGGCTGATCGTCCAGATCGAGACGGCGGGCGGGGTCACCGGAGTCGGCGAAACCTACGGCGACACCAAGTACCTCGATCTGGCACGGCCGCTGGCCGCGGCACTCCCCGGGACGTCGGTCAGCAACCTGAACGGACTCGCGTTGCGGGCCGGTCAGGTGGCGGTCGCCGAGGAACGGATCGAGGACGGTGTCGACGTCGGCGGCCTGCGCGGCACCCAGACCGCCGAGAAACTGCGGCTGTCGGTGCTGTCCGGCTTCGAGGTCGCCTGCCTGGACGCGCTCGGCCAAGCGCTCGGCCTGCCCGTGCACGCGCTCCTGGGCGGGCGGGTACGCGAGCGTGTCGAATACAGCGCCTACCTCTTCTACCGCTGGGCGGACCACCCCGCCCGCGCCCGCCGACCCGGCGCCGCGCCGAAACCCGCGGGCGAGCCCGACGACTGGCAGGCCGCGCTCGATCCGGCGGGCATCGTCGCGCAGGCCCGTCGGTTCGTGGACGAGTACGGCTTCGGCTCCTTCAAGCTCAAGGGCGGCGTCTTCCCGCCCGAGGAGGAGATCGCCGCCGTCCGCGCCCTCGCCGACGCCTTCCCCGACCGGCCGCTGCGGCTGGACCCCAACGGCGCCTGGTCGGTGGAGACCTCGCTGCACGTGGCGCACGAACTGCGCGACGTGCTGGAGTACCTGGAGGACCCGGCGAGCGGCACCCGGGCGATGGCGCGGATCGCCGCACACGCCGACGTGCCGCTGGCGACCAACATGTGCGTCACCACCCTCGAAGAGATCCCCGAGGCGTTCACCAGCGGCGCCGTCCAAGTGGTGCTCAGCGACCACCACTACTGGGGCGGGCTGCGCGCCACCCGCGAACTGGCCGCGTTCTGCCGCACCTTCGGCGTCGCCCTGTCCATGCACTCCAACACCCACCTGGGCATCAGCCTCGCCGCCATGACCCACGTCGCGGCCACCGTGCCCGACCTCGACCACGCCTGCGACAGCCACTACCCCTGGCAGACCGAGGACGTCCTCACCGAGCGGCTCGTCTTCCGCGACGGCTGTGTGGACGTCTCCGACGCCCCCGGCCTCGGCGTCCAGCTCGACCCCGACCGGCTCGCCGCCCTGCACGAGCGCTGGCTGGCCGACGACGGCACGCTGCGCGACCGCGACGACGCGGCAGCCATGCGAGTGGCCGACCCGGAGTGGGTCACACCCTCCGTGCCCCGCTGGTGACAGTCCGCGCCCGGCAGCCGCCAAGGGCGTGCGCCGGGGGCCTGGCCCGCCGTTCACCCCGCCGTCCCGCTCACCGTTCTCCTCACCGCTCGCGCCCGTGATCCCGTGCGGTGGAACACCGCCGCACGGGCCCCGTCCCCGACCCGGGAGGCACTATGGTCGGTGGCACGCCGCACGGTTGGTGGCAACCGCCGGTGGTACGCCGCGCCGGGCACCCCGCCGTGGCGGAACGGGGACAGCACATCGACGGGGAAGGCACGGTGAGCACGGTGAGCACGCGCGAAAACCCCCAGGCCGGTTCGCCGCCGGTCTCCGGCCAGGGGTGTTCCCAGCCCGGCCGACCGGGACGCGGCCCCATGGCTCCCCCGCACCCGGCGCACCCCGCGCACCCCCGGCAGGCGCACCGCGCCGCCCTCTCCCGCCCGCTCTTCGACCCGCTGACGGCGGTCCGCGCATCCGATGCCCCCCGCTGGGACGTCTATCTGACCGGCACCGTCTTCCTCGACATCATCTTCACCGGGCTGGACTCGGCGCCGGTACGCGGCACCGAGTCGTGGGCCCGCGGCATGGGCTCCTCCCCCGGCGGCATCGCCAACATGGCCACCGCGCTCGCCCGCCTCGGCCTGCGCACCTCGCTCGCCGCCGCGTTCGGCGACGACATGTACGGCGACTACTGCCGTGAGGAGTTGGAGGCGGGCGAGGGCATCGACCTCTCCCTCTCCCACACCGTCCCCGGCTGGCACTCCCCCGTGACCGTCTCGATGGCGTACGAGGGCGAACGCACGATGATCTCCCACGGGCACGAGGCACCGCCCAAGAACGCCGCCACCGCCTACGACCCGGACGCTCCCGAGTGCCCGCCCCCCGCCACCGCGTGCGTCTCCTCGCTGGTGCCGGGCCGCGCCCAGGAGTGGATCGCGACCGCCGCACGGCGCGGCAGCCGCATCTTCGCCGACGTCGGCTGGGACGAGACCGGCCGCTGGGACCTCGCGGCGCTGGCCGAACTGCCCGACTGCGAGGCGTTCTTGCCCAACGCCGCCGAGGCGATGCGCTACACCCGCGCCGACACCCCGTACGCCGCCGCGCACGCCCTGGCCGAACAGGTACCGGTCGCCGTGGTCACCATGGGAGCGGACGGTGCCTACGCCGTGGACGCCCGCACCGGGGAGACCGCCACCGTGCCGGGCATCGCCGTGGAGGCCCTGGACACCACGGGCGCCGGTGACGTGTTCGTCGCGGGATTCGTCACCGGCAGCCTCGCCGGGTGGCCGCTGGCCGACCGCCTCGCCTTCGCCGGGCTCACCGCCGCGCTGTCCGTCCAGGAGTTCGGCGGCTCCCTCTCGGCCCCCGGCTGGCCCGAGATCGCCGCCTGGTGGCGCCGGGTGGGCTCCCAGGAGCCCAGCTGCGGCCACTACGCCTTCCTCAGCCGCATCCTCACCGACTGCGCCGCCTCGTCGCCGCCCCGCCGCGCCGTCCCCACGCTCGGCTTCCGCGACCGCGAGGGCTGACACCCACCGCTCGGCCCCCGGCTCGTCTCCGCCTGAGGGAGCGGGCGGCGCCCCGGCCCGCCGTCCTGGCGCCGGTGCCCGCCCCGCACAAAACCGGTGAGCGGTCCTGAAGCCTCGTCGTACCCTGGAGGCGTAGTGGACGTACGCCGCAGCGAGGGAGATGAGCAGGCCCCAGAGGCCGCCCATGACGCAGACAACCCCATCCCAGGCCGGATCCGGGCAGGAGACAGCCCGCTTCACCGTGCCACCCAGCCACCCCATGGTGACGGTGCTGGGCTCCGGAGACTCTCTGCTGCGCGTGATCGAGGACGCGTTTCCCGGTACGGACATCCATGTCCGGGGCAACGAGATCAGCGCGACGGGTAACCCCGCGGAGGTCGCCCTGGTCCAGCGCCTTTTCGACGAGATGATGCTGGTGCTGCGCGCCGGCCAGCCGATGACGGAGGACGCGGTGGAGCGCTCGATCTCCATGCTGCGCGCACAGGAGAACGGCACAGGCGCCGTCGACGAGACGCCCGCCGAGGTGCTCACCCAGAACATCCTCTCCAACCGAGGCCGCACGATCCGTCCCAAGACGCTCAACCAGAAGCGCTATGTGGACGCGATCGACCAGCACACGGTCGTCTTCGGTATCGGCCCGGCCGGCACCGGAAAGACGTATCTCGCGATGGCCAAGGCGGTTCAGGCGCTCCAGGCCAAGCAGGTCACGCGCATCATCCTCACCCGGCCCGCGGTCGAGGCCGGTGAGCGGCTCGGCTTTCTGCCGGGCACGCTCTACGAGAAGATCGACCCGTATCTGCGGCCGCTGTACGACGCGCTGCACGACATGCTCGACCCCGACTCGATCCCCCGTCTGATGGCGGCCGGGACGATCGAGGTGGCGCCACTGGCCTACATGCGGGGCAGAACGTTGAATGATGCATTCATCATCCTGGACGAGGCGCAGAACACGAACCCCGAGCAGATGAAGATGTTCCTCACCCGGCTCGGTTTCGACTCGAAGATAGTGATCACGGGCGATGTGACCCAGGTCGACCTGCCCGGCGGGACGAAGAGCGGGCTGCGCCAGGTGCGGGAGATCCTGCAAGACGTGGAAGACGTCCACTTCTCGCAGCTGACCAGCACAGACGTGGTCCGGCACAAGCTGGTGGGCCGTATTGTCGACGCGTACGACCGCTACGACAACGCCCAGCAGGCCGCTCCGGCCCAGGGCGACAGCGCGGGCGCCGATGCGCACGCGAACCGTGGCCACCGCAAGAGGAAGTAGTCGGCACCACCATGTCGATCGACGTCAACAACGAGTCCGGCCGCCGGGTCGACGAGGAAGCGGTGCTCGACATCGCCCGCTACGCCCTGGCCCGAATGCGGATCCATCCGCTGTCCGAGCTGTCGGTGATCGCGGTCGACGCCGCCACCATGGAGCAGCTGCACAAGCAGTGGATGGAACTGCCGGGGCCCACCGACGTGATGTCCTTCCCGATGGACGAGCTGCGCCCGCCGTCCCGGGACGAGGAGGAGCCCCCGCAGGGCCTGCTCGGTGACATCGTGCTGTGCCCCGAGGTGGCCGAGAAGCAGGGTGCCGACGCACCGACGCAGCACTCCATGGACGAGGAGCTGCAACTGCTCACCGTGCACGGCGTGCTGCATCTGCTGGGCTACGACCACGAGGAGCCCGGCGAGCGGGCCGAGATGTTCGGACTGCAGTCCGCGATCGTCGACGGCTGGCGCGCCGAGCGCGGACTGGCCGGGCCCTCTCCCGCACCCACGACGACATCGTGAGCACGCCGCTTCTCGCCGCCGTCGTCCTACTGGTCATCGTGGCGTGGCTGGCCGCCTGCGCCGAGGCGGGGCTGGCCCGCACGACCAGCTACCGGGCCGAGGAGGCGGTGCGCCAGGGCCGGCGCGGCGGCGCCAAGCTGGCCGCGGTGGCCGCCGACCCGACGCGCTACCTCAACCTGGCCCTGCTGCTGCGGGTCGCCTGCGAGGTGGCGGCCGGTGCGCTGGTGACGTACGCCTGTCTGCGCGCCATCGACGGGACGTGGCAGGCGCTGGCCGTCGCCATAGGTGTGATGGTCTTCGTCTCCTATGTCGCCATCGGGGTGTCGCCGCGCACCATCGGCCGCCAGCACCCGCTGAACACGGCGACGGCCGCCTCCTATGTACTGCTGCCGCTGGCCCGCATCCTGGGCCCGGTGCCGCAGCTGCTGATCCTGCTCGGCAACGCGCTCACCCCGGGGAAGGGATTCCGCAAGGGACCGTTCGCCAGCGAGGCGGAGCTGCGCGCGATGGTGGATCTCGCGGAGCAGGAGTCGCTGATCGAGGCGGAGGAGCGGAAGATGGTGCACTCCGTCTTCCAGCTCGGTGACCGGCTGGTACGCGAGGTGATGGTCCCGCGTACGGACCTGATCACGATCGAACGGTTCAAGACGATCCGGCAGGGGCTGACGCTGGCGCTGCGCTCGGGTTTCTCGCGGATCCCGGTGGTCGGGGAGAGCGAGGACGACGTGGTGGGCATCGTCTACCTCAAGGACCTGGCCCGGAAGGTGCACGTCAGCCGGGACGCGGAGACGGAGCTGGTCTCCACCGCGATGCGGCCCGCCACCTTCGTGCCGGACACCAAGAACGCGGGCGATCTCCTGCGGGAGATGCAGAAGGACCGCATCCATGTCTCCGTGGTGATCGACGAGTACGGCGGCACCGCCGGGATCGTGACCATCGAGGACATCCTGGAGGAGATCGTCGGGGAGATCGCCGACGAGTACGACCGGGAGCTGCCGCCCGTGGAGGAACTGGGCGAGGGCCGCTACCGGGTCACGGCCCGGCTGGACATCGGCGACCTGGGCGAGCTGTTCGGGCTGACGGGGCTGGACGACGAGGACGTGGAGACGGTCGGCGGGCTGCTCGCCAAGTCGCTGGGCCGGGTACCGATCGCCGGCGCGACCACCACGGTCGATGTCTCCCAGGACCACTCCGACCCCACCCTGACGGGCCTGCGGTTGACGGCCGAGTCCCCGGCGGGCCGCCGCAACAAGATCGTGACGGTGCTCGTCGAGCCGGTCCGGGAGCCGGCCGCGGCGGACGGCGAGGAGAGTACGGCGCTCACCGAGAGCTGACGGAGCCGGCCTTGGTCCGCCGGGGCGAGGGGCCGCAGCAGCCCCTCGCCCCGGCGGTCGCTGTCACAGGCGGCACCTACGCTGTGGCCATGACGCCGGACGAGCTCAAAGCCTGCTGCCTGGAGCAGAACGAGGCGTGGGAGGACTTTCCGTTTCCCACCTACCCGGGGCTGTCCACCTTCAAGGTCAGCGGGAAGATCTTCGCCCTCAGCGCCCTGGGCGAGACGCCGCTGAGCGTGAGCCTCAAGTGCGATCCGGAGATCGCGGTGCGGCTGCGCGCGTCGTATCCGGCGGTGCGGCCCGGCTGGCACCTCAACAAGCGCCACTGGAACACGGTGACCCTCGACGGAAGCCTGTCGGACCGGACCGTACGGGAGATGGTCGAGGACTCCTACGACCTGGTGGTCGCCGGGCTGCCCCGGTGGGAGCGGCTGCGGCTGGGGCAGGGCTGACGCCTCGGGCGCACCCGGCCGCCACCACCTGTTCGGGGCCCCCGCTCGCGCTCCGGGGCGGCGACGGCTCCAAGCGGGCGCTGAGCAGCTTCGAGAGCGTCCGCGAGAGCTGCAGGAAGTTCACCACCGAGTACAACGCGGTCACCGTCGGGTTCACCGTCTCCCGGCTGAAGGTGCGAACCGGCGCCGACAGCGCGAGCGCCCGGCTGCGCGGCACCGCCCGGGGCGGCCCGGCCGACGGCAAGCAGCTCACCCTCGACCTGGTGCTGACGCCGGGCATGCCCGGCGTGCGCGGGGCTGCGCCCCGAAGGGGTGCGGGGAACTGCGCGAGCGGCCACACCGCTCCCGCAGCCCGCAGACGTCGGGCAGGGGCAGGCACTCTCCCGGCTACGGCCGCTCCGCAGGCCGGCGACGGCCCACCGTGAGGGCCACCAGGGCGCCGGTGGCGAGCAGGACGACGACATCGGCACCGAGACCCAGCTTGATCCCTCCCAGGGTGGCGGCATCGGCTGAGGTGCCGCCACTGCGCAGGACACCCGCCCAGCCGACGGACAGGGCGCTCAGCAGCGGGATGCCGAGCGCCAGGCCGAGTTGCATGGCGCTGGTGACCAGCGAGGTGGCGCGGCCCTGGTCGGTGTCGTCGAGCCCGGAGGTGGCGGTGACGCCGTAGGTGACGACGGCCACCAGATGCAGCCCGCTGGCCAGTGAGATGGCCACCACGACCAGCCACAGCCCGCTCCCGGCGCCCAGCCCCAGCAGCGCCGCCGTCAGCGCCCCCTGGCCGATCAGGGCGAGCGCCAGGGTGCGCGGGGCGCCGATCCGGCGGGCCACCCGGGGTGCGACGGCGCCACCCGCGACGGAGGCGAGCCCCTGCACGCCGAAGACCAGGCCGGAGACGAGTGCGGAGACACCCAGCAGGTCCTGGAGGTAGAGCGTCATCAAGAAGACCACGGCGGTCATCATCGAGACGGTGACGAGCCCGGCCAGGTTGCCGAAGGCGACATTGGGGCGGCGCAGCATCCACAGCGGCAGCAGCGGCTCGGCGCTGCGGGCCTCCACCCGGACGAACAGGACGAGCAGCGCCAGTCCGGCGACGATGGCGATCAGCACATCGGGGCGGGAGAAACCCTCCTCGGCTGCGGTGGACAGCCCGTAGACGACGCCGAAGAGCCCCCCGGTGACGGTCAGCGCGCCGGGCACGTCCAACCGGGTGCGCGGCCCCCGGCTCTCGCTCAGCAGCCGGGGCGCGGCCAGCAGCACCAGCACCCCGCCCACTCCGAGCAGCCCCATGGTGGAGCGCCAGCCGAGGGTGTCGGTGAGGATGCCGCCGACGACCATGCCGACGGTGAAGCCCAGCGCCATCAGGGAGCCGTTGATGCTCAGCGCCTTGGTCCGCTTGGGGCCCTCGGCGAACGAGGTGGTGATCAGGGCCATGCCGGTGGGAACCAGCGCGGCGGCACCGAGCCCTTGGAGTGCGCGGCCGGCCAGGAAGAGCGGCGCGGTGGGTGCGACGGCGGCCAGCACCGAGGCTCCCGTGAAGAGGGCCAGCCCGGTCAGGAACGTACGGCGGCGGCCCAACTGGTCGCCCAGGCGGCCGAAGAGCAGCAGGAAACTGCCGGTGGGGAGCGCGAAAGCGGTCACGGCCCACTGCAGCCCGGCCTCGCCCATCCCCAGGTCCGGGCCGAGGACGGGCAGCGCGACGTTCAGTACGGAGAAGTCGAGCGCGACGAGGAACTGCGAGGCGCACAGCACCACGAGGAGCAGGATCTCGCGCGGGGTGAAGCGCTGGGACGGCCGGGAGCCGGCCGGGCGGCCGGACGGTGCCGGGTGGTCGTGGTCGGGGACCGGCGTGGGCGCGGTCGTATCCGGTACGGAAGCGGTCGTTGGCATGATCACAGCCTGCTGGCGCGGAACATCCCGTGGGGAGCTGCTGTTTATGGTGGTGCCCGCACCACCAGTCAGGGAGGGGATCAGGTGGCCAGTGCTTCGAGGAGCCGACCGGAGACAGCCCGGCGCGGCGCGGAGCTGCGCACGTTTCTGCGCTCCCGCCGGGCCCGCGTCTCACCCGCCGAGGCGGGGCTGCCCGACGGCGGCCCCCGGCGCCGGACACCGGGGCTGCGCCGCGAGGAGGTGGCCGTGCTCGCTGGGGTGGGCGCCTCCTGGTACCAGTGGCTGGAGCAGGGCCGGGACATCACCGTCTCCCCGCAGGTGCTCGACGCGGTGGCGCGGGTGCTGCGGATGAGCGCTGCCGAGCGGCGGCATCTGTACGTCCTGGCGGGCCTCAACCCGCCGCTGCCCGAGTCCGAGTACGACCGCGACTATCTGTGCGACGGGTTGCAGCGGCTCATCGACACCTGGATGCCGTATCCGGCACACATCATGGACCCGTACTACAGCGCCGTCGGGCTCAACGAGTCGGCTCGGCTGGTGATGGGCATGGACGCGCAGGAGAACTGCATCATCAACTTCTTCTGCGACGAGCGCTACCGCGCCCGTTCGGTCAGCTGGGAGCAGAACGCGCCGGGCGTGGTCGCCGAACTGCGCGCCTCTCTGGCGGAGTGGCCCCAGGACGAGGGGTTCCAGCTGCTGCTGGAGGAGCTGCTGGCCAACAGCGACGACTTCCGCCGGCTGTGGGAGCTGGGCGATGTCTGCCGCCCCGGTCAGCGGCGCAAGGAGCTGCACCATCCGGTGGTGGGCGCGCTGCACTTCGAGTCGACGACGCTCCAGGTGCCGGCCCGGCCCGATCTCAGGCTCATCCTGCACAACCCGGTCGCGGGCACCGGCACCGCCGAGAGACTGCAGCGGCTGGCCGAGCCGGAGGTGCGCCGCGCCACCCTCCACCAGGTCGCGGGGTGAGGCACCCGGTAGGTGAGGCACCTGGTGGGCGTGGTGCGGGCACCGCATATGCTCGCGGTCATGAGTGACCAGAGCACCGGGGGGCCGAACCCGGAAGACCGCAAGATCGTCACCTTGGCGCGCAGCGCGCGTGCCCGCAACGCCGTCCCGGAGGGCGCCGCCGTGCGGGACGAGACGGGACGCACCTATGTGGCGGGGTCGGTCACGCTGCCCTCGCTGGAGCTTTCGGCGCTGCGTACGGCCGTGGCGATGGCGGTGGCCTCGGGAGCCACCTCGCTGGAGGCGGCGGCCGTGGTCTCGGAGGCCGAGCAGGTGCCGGCCGAGGATCTGGCGGCCGTACGGGACCTGGGCGGGCCCGCCACCCCGGTGCTGCTGGCCGGGCCGGACGGCGAGGTGCGCTCGACGGTGACGGCGGGCTGAGCCGAGGGCTCGGCCGAAAGCTCCCCGTCCATCGGGGAGAATGGTCGTCATGAACGCATCTTCCGCCACCGCCGGCGACACCGAAGGCCGCGCCCGGGACGAGGCAGAGCACCGCTCGGGATTCGCCTGCTTCGTCGGCCGCCCGAACGCGGGCAAGTCGACGCTGACCAATGCGCTGGTGGGCACGAAGGTCGCGATCACCTCCACCCGCCCGCAGACGACCCGGCACACGGTGCGCGGCATCGTGCACCGCCCGGAAGCCCAGCTCGTCCTGGTGGACACCCCCGGCCTGCACAAGCCCCGCACCCTGCTCGGCGAGCGCCTCAACGACGTGGTGCGCACCACCTGGGCGGAGGTCGACGTCATCGGCTTCTGTCTGCCCGCCGACCAGAAGATCGGCCCGGGCGACCGGTTCATCGCCGGGGAGCTGGCCGAGCTGAAGAAGCGGACGCCGAAGGTCGCCGTGGTCACCAAGACCGACCTGGTCTCCAGCAAGGCGCTCGCGGAGCAGCTCCTCGCCGTCGACCAGCTCGGCCGGGAGCTGGGCATCGAGTGGGCGGAGATCGTTCCGGTCTCCGCCACCGAGGGCTCCCAGGTGGACCTGCTGGCCGATCTGCTGGTGCCGCTGCTGCCGCAGGGGCCGCCGCTGTACCCGGACGGCGATCTGACGGACGAGCCCGAGCAGGTCATGGTCGCCGAGCTGATCCGCGAGGCGGCGCTGGAGGGCGTACGGGACGAGCTGCCGCACTCGATCGCGGTGGTGGTCGAGGAGATGGTGCCCCGCGAGGACCGCCCCGCCGACCGTCCACTGCTGGACGTACACGCGAACATCTACATCGAGCGCCCCAGCCAGAAGGGCATCGTCATCGGCCCCAAGGGCAAGCGTCTCAAGGAGGTCGGCAGCAGCTCGCGCCGGCACATCGAGGCGCTGCTGGGCACCCCCGTCTACCTCGATCTGCACGTCAAGGTCGCCAAGGACTGGCAGCGCGACCCCAAGCAGCTGCGCCGGCTCGGCTTCTGACTCCGCGGGCCGGTCAGGCCCGTTTGGGCACCGGGACGCGCATCAGGTCCCGCGCCGCCGTCAGTTCGCCCTCGAACCCGGCGGCGCGTGCCTCCGCGGCGAACACATCGGTGTCCTGGTAGCGCTGCGAGAAGTGCGTCAGCACCAGATGCCGTACGCCCGACTCGGCAGCGACCCGGCCCGCCTGGAAGGCCGTCAGATGCCCGGAGACCTCGGCCAGCTCCGCGTCGGCCTGCAGGAACGTCGACTCGATGACGAGCATGTCGCAGCCCTCGGCCAGCTCGTGGACCCCGTCGCACAGCCGGGTGTCCATGACGAAGGCGAAGCGTTGTCCCCGCCGCGGCTCGCTGACCTCTTCCAGACGTACACCACGCAGTTCCCCCTCCCGCTGGAGGCGGCCCACGTCCGGACCGGTGATTCCGCGCTCCGCCAGCAGGCCGGGCAGCATACGGCGCGCGTCCGGTTCGGTGAGCCGGTAGCCGAAGGTGTCGATACGGTGCGAGAGCCGACGCGCCTCCAGGGTGAACGGCACCTGGGGCCGCGCCGGGCCCCCGGCCAGCACCCCCGGTGCGGTGACGGGCTCCTCGCGCAGCCGTACCGTGTCGTGGAACGGCGTGGCGTGCCGCAACCGTTCGAAGTAGTGGTGCCCGCTCGCCGGAAAGTACGCCGTCACCTCGTGCGGCACCCCGTCGAGACTCATGTGCTGGATGACGCCGGGCAGACCGAGGGTGTGGTCGCCGTGGAAGTGCGTCAGGCAGATACGGGTCAGATCGTGCGCGGCGACGGAGGTGTGCAGCATCTGCCGCTGGGTGCCCTCACCCGGGTCGAACAGGATGCCCTCGCCGTCCCACAACAGGATGTATCCGTTGTGGTTGCGCTGCCGGGTGGGCACTTGGCTGGCGGTACCCAGTACGACCAGTTCTCGCACCGACAACGCGCCTCACCGCCTCACTTGCGTGGCTCTCATCCGGGCGGCCATTCCAGACCGCGGCCCCCGAGCACATGGGCGTGCGCGTGGAAGACCGTCTGCCCCGCGCCCGAACCGGTGTTGAAGACCACCCGGTACCCGGTGCCCGGACCGCCGTGCGGCACGGCGATCTTCTCCATCGCCGCCACCTCGCCGGCCTCCCGCACCACGTCGGCGATCAGCTGCGGAGAGGCCGCCGCGAGCGAGGCCGCGTCCGGATAGTGCGCTTTGGGGATCACCAGCACATGGGTGGGCGCCTGCGGGTTGATGTCGCGGAACGCGACGGTCGTGTCGGTCTCCCGCACCAGCGTCGCGGGCACCTCGCCGGCGACAATCTTGCAGAACAGACAGTCCTGCTGCGGTTCTCCGTTGGAAGCCATGCCGGGATGTTACCCGAGGGGTGTCGTGGCCCCCGGCGATCGGACAGCCCCTCAGTTCCAGCGACCGCAACGGGCGAGAACGACGGCGGCGGCGGCTGTCCCGGCCGTGGAGGTCCGCAGCACGGACGGCCCCAGCCGGAACGGGGCGGCCCCGGCGGCGGCGAACAGCTCCAGCTCCTCGGGGGCGACGCCGCCCTCGGGCCCCACCACCAACACGATCTCCCCCACCGCGGGCAACTCGGCGGTGGCCAGCGGAGTGCTGCCCTCCTCGTGCAGCACCCCGGCCAAGTCGGCCGACCGCAGCAGCTGTGCGACCTCGGCGGTGGAGGCGAGGTCGGCGACCTGGGGGAACCGCAGCCGACGCGCCTGCTTGCCGGCCTCCCGCGCGGTGTTCCGCCACTTGGCGAGCGACTTGGCCGCCCGCTCCCCCTTCCACCGGGTCACGGCGCGCGACGCCGCCCACGGCACGACGGCGTCCACGCCCGTCTCCGTCATCGTCTCCACCGCCAGCTCCCCCCGGTCCCCCTTGGGCAGCGCCTGTACGACGGTGAGCCGCGGCCGCGGTTCCGGCTCCGTACGGACCTCGCGGACGGCGATCTCCAGCCGGTCCTTGCCCTCGGCGGCGGTCACGCTCCCGTACGCGCCCGCTCCGGCGCCGTCCGTCAGGACGATCTCCTCGCCGGGGCGCAGCCGTCGCACCGAGACGGCGTGCCGCCCCTCCGGCCCGTCCAGTACCACCGTGCCGGGGCGCAGCAGCCCGGAGTCGGCGAGGAAGACCGGCGCGCTCACGAGGGCGACCCCGCAAGTGCCGTACGCGCCTCGGCGAGCTCCGCCGCCAGCACCTCCACCAGCTGCCCGGCGGGCAACTCCCGCGCCAGCCGGTGCCCCTGACCCGCCCACAGGGCCATCGCCTGCGGGTCCTTCGCTTTGGCGGCGGCCTTGCGCAGCCCGGCCGTCAGATAGTGCAGCTGCGGGTAGGCAGCGGGCGCGTACGGGCCGTGTTCCCGCACGAAGCGGTTGACCAGTCCGCGCGCCGGGCGCCCCGAGAAGGCCCGGGTCAGCTCGGTGCGGGTGAACAGCGGATCGGTCAGCGCCTGCTTGTGCAGCGGGTGGGCGCCCGACTCCTCGGTGGGCACAAAGGCGGTGCCCAACTGCCCGGCCACCGCGCCCGCGGCGAGCACGGCGGCGATCTGCTGCCCGCGCATCAGTCCCCCCGCCGCGATCAGGGGCAGCGCCACCGCCTCCTTGACCTGCGTGATCAGCGACAGCAGCCCGATACCGGCGCTCCCGCGGTCACCCTGCGCGTCATCGCGGTGCGTGCCCTGGTGGCCGCCCGCCTCTATGCCCTGCAAGCACACGGCGTGCGCACCGGCCGCCTGCACCGCGCGCGCCTCCGCGACCGAGGTCGCGGTCACCACGGTGCAGGTGCCCAGCTCGGCGAAGCGCGCCAGCACCCGGCGGGTGGGGCAGCCGAAGTGGAAGGAGACGACCGGGACCGGATCGTCGTAGAGGATCGCCAGCTTCGCCTCGTACGCGTCGTCCGTCGTGACGTCGGTGTCGCCCAGCTCCGTCTCGTACCAGGTGGCCTCGCCCGCGAGTTGTTCGCGGTAGACGTCGACCGCGGACGGGTCGGTGGTGCGCGGCTGCGGCATGAACAGATTGACGCCGAACGGGCGCCCCGTCTGCTGCCGCAGCTGTCTGATCTCCTCGTACATCGCCTCGGGCGTCTTGTACCCGGCGGCCAGAAAGCCCAGGCCACCCGCCTCGCTCACCGCCGCGGCCAGCTCGGGGCGGGAGACCCCACCTGCCATCGGGGCCTGGATGACGGGGTGCGCAGTCAGCTCGGAGAGCGAAGGCGACGAGGTGGACATGGCCACATCCTGTCACGCCCCCACCGCACACCCCCGTGCACCCTCGGTGTCCGCCACCGCGCCCCCGGCGCCCGCTTCGGCGCCGGGGCCGAGCCCCGGCCGCCGGCCCTCAACGCCCGTTGAAAGCGTCCTTCAGCCGGGAGAACAGCCCCTGCTGACCGGGCTGACCCATCCACCCGGAGGACAACCCCCGAACCCCCGGCCGCCGGCCCTCAACGCCCGTTGAAAGCGTCCTTCAGCCGGGAGAACAGCCCCTGCTGACCGGGCTGGAACTGGCCGGTAGGCCGTTCCTCGCCGCGGAGTTTGGCCAGGCGGCGGAGGAGTTCCTCCTGCTCGGGCTCCAGCTTCATCGGGGTCGTCACCTCGACATGGACGATGAGCTGTCCGCGGCCACCGCCGCGCAGATGGGTGATACCGCGCTCGTGCAGCGGGATCGACTGGCCGGACTGGGTACCGGGCCGGATGTCGATCTCCTCCATGCCGTCCAGCGTCTCCAGCGGCACCTTCGTACCGAGAGCAGCGGCGGTCATGGGGATGGTGACGGTGCAGTGCAGGTCGTCACCGCGGCGCTGGAAGGCCGGGTGCGCGTTCTCGTGGATCTCCACGTACAGGTCACCGGCCGGCCCGCCGCCCGGGCCGACCTCGCCCTCGCCCGCGAGCTGGATGCGGGTGCCGTTGTCGACACCGGCCGGGATCTTCACGGTGAGGCTGCGCCGCGAGCGCACCCGTCCGTCGCCCGCGCACTCCGGGCAGGGAGTGGGCACCACGGTGCCGAAGCCCTGGCACTGGGGGCAGGGCCGGGATGTCATGACCTGGCCCAGGAAGGACCGGGTGACCTGCGAGACCTCGCCACGGCCCCGGCACATGTCGCAGGTCTGCGCCGAGGTGCCGGGTGCGGCACCGTCGCCGCTGCAGCTGCCGCAGACGATGGCGGTGTCGACCTGGATGTCCTTGGTGGTGCCGAACGCGGCCTCGTCCAGGTCGATGTCCAGCCGGATCATGGCGTCCTGGCCCCGGCGGGTGCGCGAGCGCGGGCCGCGCTGCGCCGCCGTGCCGAAGAAGGCGTCCATGATGTCGCTGAAGTTGCCGAAGCCCGCGCCGAAACCGCCGGCGCCGGCACCCGCGGCGCCGGAGGCCGGGTCCCCGCCCAGGTCGTAGACCTGCTTCTTCTGCGGGTCCGAGAGCACTTCGTAAGCGGTGTTGATCTCCTTGAACCGCTCCTGGGTCTTCGGGTCCGGATTGACGTCCGGGTGCAGCTCGCGCGCGAGTCTGCGGAACGCCTTCTTGATCTCGTCCTGCGAGGCGTCACGTTGCACACCGAGGACCGCGTAGTAGTCCGTCGCCACTTATGACTCCGCCAGGATCTGTCCGACGTACCGTGCCACTGCGCGTACAGCTCCCATCGTTCCGGGGTAGTCCATGCGGGTCGGTCCGACCACGCCGAGTTTGGCGACTGCTTCGTCGCCCGAACCGTAACCGACCGAGACGACCGATGTGGAACTCAGTCCCTCGTGCTGGTTCTCATGCCCGATTCGTACGGTCATACCCGGGTCCTTGGCCTCTCCGAGCAGCTTCAGCAGGACGACCTGCTCCTCCAGCGCCTCCAGAACGGGCCGGATGGTGAGCGGGAAGTCGTGCCCGAAGCGGGTCAGATTGGCGGTGCCGCCGATCATCAGCCGCTCCTCGGTCTCCTCGACCAGGGTCTCCAGCAAGGTGGCCAGCACCGTCTGGATCGTGCCCCGGTCGTCGGCGTCGAACGCCTCCGGCAGGTCCTGCACCAGGGAGGGGACCTCGGTGAAGCGTTCGCCGACCACCCGGCTCAACAGCCGGGCCCGCAGATCCGCCAGGACCGTCTCGCCGATCGGCGCCGGGCAGTCGATCAGCCGCTGCTCGACCCGGCCGGTGTCGGTGATCAGCACCAGCATCAGCCGCGCGGGCGCCAGCCCCAGCAGCTCCACGTGCCGCACCGTCGAACGGGTCAGCGACGGATACTGCACCACGGCGACCTGCCGGGTGAGCTGGGCCAGCAGCCGGAC
Organism: Streptomyces sp. B15; assembly: GCF_018070605.1. Classification (NCBI taxonomy): domain Bacteria; kingdom Bacillati; phylum Actinomycetota; class Actinomycetes; order Kitasatosporales; family Streptomycetaceae; genus Streptomyces; species Streptomyces sp. B15. The sequence goes on along the minus strand of NZ_JAGPXJ010000057.1, from coordinate 27,617 downwards.
CGTACGGCCGACGACGTCGTCGAGGTCGACGGCTCCTTCGAGGAAGTTCTGGATGGCGCGCCGCTCGGGGGACGACAGCGGCTTGACCCCGGCGAGCTTGTCGACGAAGAGGCGGTACCCCTTGTCGGTGGGGATACGGCCCGCACTGGTGTGCGGCTGGGCGATGTACCCCTCGTCCTCCAGTGCCGCCATGTCGTTGCGGACAGTGGCCGGCGACACCTTCAGGTTGTGGCGCTCCGTGAGCGCCTTGGAGCCCACCGGTTCCTCCGTGCCGACGTAGTCCTGGACGATGGCGCGGAGGACTTCAAGTCGACGCTCGCTGAGCACGGCGCACACCTCCCGTCCGGCCGTTGGTCCGAAGTCCGTTCCCTCGGCGATCCCCTCTGGCACTCTTCCTGCCGGAGTGCCAAGTCCCTGAGCCAGTGTACGGCCGGTCACCACGGCCAGGGCAAGGGCCGTCCGTCGGCAGACCGCGGCCGGGACCGGGACCGCCTGCCGGCAGGCCCGACGGTACCGCGCCACCGTGGTGCGATCCTCGCTCCCGGTGCGGCCCAGAGCGTCGTGACCGGACTGCGGTTAGCGTCGTGGCATGCAGCCGTTTGGGGAAGACGCCGGACACCATCAGTCGGCCGACGACCACAGCTGGGAGCGGGTCGCGCCCGGTGTGCTGCGGCGCAGACTGCCGCAGTGGGACGCGACGGTGGGCGCCGTCGGCGGTGACCACTGCGCCCTGGTGATCGACACCGGATCCTCGCTGCGCGAGGGCGCTGTGATCCGCGCCGAGGCGACCGCGCTGCTGGGGCGCCGGGTGACGCGGGTGGTCCTCACCCATCCGCACTTCGACCACGTCTTCGGTGCCGCCGTCTTCGCCGGCGCGGAGGTGTACGCGGCAGTCGGCGCCGGCGAGCTGCTGGCCCGCAGCGCCGAGCTGCTGCGGGACGACGCCGTGGCCCACGGTCTGCTGGAGGACGAGGCCGGGGAGGCGGCCGACGTCCTGGTGCGCCCGCACCATCCGGTCAGCGGACAGCTCACCCTCGACCTGGGCGGACGCGAGGCCGTACTGGTCAACGTCGGCCCGGCGCACACCGAGCACGACCTGGCCGTCCTGGTGCCCGGCTCCCCCGACGTCGTCTTCTGCGGCGACCTGGTGGAGGAGTCCGGCGCGCCCCAGGCCGGGGCCGACGCCCATCCGGCCCACTGGCCGGCCGCGCTGGACCGGCTGCTGGCGCTGGGCGGCGAGGACGCCGTGTACGTACCGGGACACGGAGCCCTGGTGGACGCGGCCTATGTGCGGGCCCAACGGGACGAGCTGGCGCGCCGGTTCGCCTCCCAGGGCACCTGGGCACCTGGCGGCCCGAGCCGCGACACGTAGCACAATGAGCGGCATGCGCAGCCGAAACGACCGCTATGACAACCCGGATCTGACTCCCCCGTGGAAGCGGGCGCGCACCGTGCCCGAGGTGGCCGCCGAGCGGGATCTGGTGGTGGAGGAGGTCGGTACCGGGTTCTGCGGGGCGGTCGTACGGTGCGAGAAGACCGCGGAGGGCCCGACCGTCACCCTTGAGGACCGCTTCGGCAAGCACCGGGTCTTCCCGATGACCGCCGCGGGCTTCCTGCTGGAAGGCAGGACCGTCACGCTGGTGCGTCCCCGCGCGAAGGCGGGCGCGGGCGCCGGGGGCGGCGCCCCGGCGGCCGGGCGGCGGCTGACGGCCTCCGGTTCCCTCGCCGTGCCCGGCGCACGCGCCCGCGTCGCACGGGCAGGGCGGATCTATGTCGAGGGGCGGCACGACGCCGAGCTGGTCGAGAAGGTGTGGGGCGACGACCTGCGGATCGAGGGGGTGGTCGTGGAATACCTGGAGGGCGTCGACGACCTGCCCGCCGTCGTGGACGCGTTCGCACCCGGGCCCGAAGCCCGGCTCGGGGTACTGGTGGACCACCTGGTGCCCGGCTCGAAGGAATCGCGGATCGCCGAGCAGGTGAGCGGGGACCATGTGCTGGTGGTGGGGCACCCGTACATCGACATCTGGGAGGCCGTGAAGCCCGCCTCGGCAGGCATCCGGGCCTGGCCGCGCGTTCCGCACGGCCAGGACTGGAAGACCGGGGTGTGCGCCGCCCTGGGGTGGCCGCAGAACACGGGCGCGGCCTGGCAGCAGCTGCTCGGCCGCGTCCGCTCCTACAAGGACCTGGAGCCCGCCCTGCTGGGCCGGGTCGAAGAGCTCATCGACTTCGTCACTGCTCCGGCTTCTCCGACTGCTTGACGGGAAGGGTCTGGAACTCCTCGGTCTCCAGCTTCACTCCGAGGAGGTCGAGCGGGAGGGACTCGCCGAACCGCGCCCGGCGCTCCACCCGGTAGTCGGCCTCCTCGCCCTTGCCTGCCGGTTCGGTGAGCAGGACGCACTCACCCGTGAAAGGATCGATGATCAAATATCCGGGGACGCCGCCCGCCGCGTAGAGCGTGCGCTTGGTGACGTAGTCCCGGTGCTTGCTCGTCTTGGAGACAACCTCCAGGAGGAGGGTGATCTCCTCGGGGGGCATCAGCCTGCCCGAGGCAGGGCCCGCGTCACGCGGGAGCACCACGAGATCCGGCTGGGGTTCGCTGGTCTGGGCGAGGAGGGCGACGTCCTGGGTCTGGAGACGGTCCCAGCGCTTGCGGGGGATCTGGTCCGCCACGGCCTGCACGATCCGGTTGTGGACCAGATCCGGCCCCGCCATCATCACGATTTCCCCCCACAGCAGTTCCGCCTTGAAGCCCTCCGGTACGTCGAGACCCTCGAAGACCTCTATCGCGCGGGAGTCGGTCATCCTGGTATCCATCCGTTCTGGTGCGATGGTCATTCCAGCCCCCTTGCGGCCCTGCGTTCATGTACGCACTCAGCGTAGCCACCAGATGTGACAGTGCGCACGCCGTCGGCCGTCGTCCGAACGGTGCCGGACAATGGAGAGCATGCCCTCCGCACTTCCCGACGGCGAGCCCGTGCCCCGCGACGGTTCGCTGCCCCCGCACGCACTCGACGGTGCGGCCGACCGCCCGCTCGGCTTCTACCTCCACGTGCCGTACTGCGCCACCCGCTGCGGCTACTGCGACTTCAACACCTACACCGCCACCGAGCTGGGCGGCAGCTCCCGCGAGGGCTACGCGGAGCAGGCCGTCGAGGAGATCCGGCTGGCCCGTCGCGTACTCGGCGACGACCCGCGCCCGGTCGAGACGGTGTTCGTCGGCGGCGGCACCCCCACGCTGCTCCCCGCCGCCGACCTGGGCCGCATGCTCGCGGCCGTCAGGGACGAGTTCGGGCTGGCGCGGAACGCCGAGGTCACCACCGAGGCCAACCCGGAGTCGGTGGACCCCGCCTACCTCGCCGAACTGCGGGAGGCGGGCTTCAACCGCGTCTCCTTCGGCATGCAGAGCACCCGCCCGCACATCCTGCGCGTCCTGGACCGCACACACACCCCCGGACGGCCCGAGGAGTGCGTCGGGGAGGCCCGCAAGGCGGGTTTCTCCCATGTGAACCTCGATCTGATCTACGGCACGCCGGGCGAGTCGGACGAGGACTGGCGCGCCTCCCTGGACGCCGCCCTCGCCGCGGGCCCCGACCACATCTCGGCGTACGCGCTCATCGTGGAGGAAGGCACCCGGCTCGCCCGCCGCATCCGGCGCGGCGAAGTGCCGATGACCGACGACGATGTGCACGCGGACCGCTATCTGATCGCCGAGGAGCGGCTGACGGCGGCCGGTATGGAGTGGTACGAGGTCTCCAACTGGGCGGTGACCGGTGACGAGGCGGCCCGCTGCCGGCACAACGAGCTGTACTGGACCGGTGCCGACTGGTGGGGCGCCGGACCGGGTGCGCACAGCCATATCGGCGGCGTCCGCTGGTGGAACGTCAAGCACCCCGCTGCCTACGCGAAGGCGCTGGCCGAGGGCCGCTCACCCGGCGCCGGCCGCGAACTGCTCACCGCGGAGGACAGGCGCGTCGAACGGATCCTGCTGGAGCTGAGGCTCAGCCAGGGCTGCCCGCTGTCACTGCTCGCGCCGCAGGGTGCGCGGGCCGCCGAGCGGGCCCGGGACGAGGGCCTGCTGGAGGGGGAGCCGTACGAGGAGGGCCGCGCGGTGCTGACCCTGCGGGGCCGGCTGCTGGCCGACGCGGTGGTCAGGGACCTGGTGGACTGAGGCGGCGGGCCTTACGGCTGGCGCGGCAGGCCGGTCCGGCCGTCGGATGCCGTTCCGGTCTGCTCCGGCACCCGCAGCACCAGCATGGCCAGGTCGTCGGCGGGCAGGTCGGGCGCGAAGGCGTACACCGCGCGGCGCACATGCTCGGCCGTGCCGTCGGCGTCCAGCCCCGCGCCGGCGGCGAAGCAGGTCGCCAGGCCGTCGCCGTCGTCGAACAGGCGGCGCCCGCAGCGGCGTTCGGTCACTCCGTCAGTGACGCACAGCAGGGTGTCGCCGGGGTGCAGCGAGAAGGAGTGGCACTCGTAGCCGACCCGCGGTGCGACCCCGAGGAGCAACTGGGGCTGTGCGGCGGTACGCACCGTCCCGAAGGCGTCGCGCACGAGCGGCAGCGGATGGCCAGCGCAGCTGAGCGTGCACTCCACGAGCCCGTCCCGGAAGGCGAGTTCGCCGTAGACGACGGACAGGAACCGCGCCTGCTCCCCCACCTCCCGGTTGAGCCGCTCCAGGGTCTCGGGCACGGAGTGGCCCTCCCTGGCGAGCAGTCGCAGCACGGGGCGGGCCAGCCCGGTCACCACGGCCGCCTCCGGGCCGTTGCCGCACACATCGCCCAGTGCGAAGCGCCAGCGGCCGTCGGGCAGCCGCAGCAGGTCGTAGAAGTCACCACCCGCCCAGGCGCCCTCGCCGGCGGGTTCGTAGACGAGCGCGGTGTCGAGACCGGGGACGTGCATCTCCTCGCTGGGCAGCAGGCCGCGCTGCAGGATCTGGCTGATGTTCGCCTGGAGGGCGTAGCGACGCGCGGAGAGTACGGCGAGCGCCACCCGGCGTGCGAAGTCCTCCACCAGCCCCAGCACTTCGTCCGGTATCCGCAGCAGACCGGCGCGCCCGATCACCAGCGCCCCGACCGAACGGCCACCGACGACCAGGTCGCACACGACCGAGGCCCCGTCGGTGCCGGTCGAGGCGGCGCCACCGCTCGACGCGGCGCCGCCGGGCCGGCGCCAAGGGGCGGCCTGACCGGGCAGCACCCGGGGCGCGGGGACGGGCGGCTCCTCGGGGAGTTCGGCACGCAACTCCTCGATGCGGCTCTCCTGCGCGTGCCAGACCCGGGCCAGCCGGGGCCGGCGCGAGCGTTCGTCGTCCCGCAGCCATACGGCACACCAGTCGGCGAAGCGCGGCACCATCAACTGCCCGGCGAGCGAGGCGACCTTGTCCTCGTCGGTGTGCCCGGACAGCAGGTCCGACGCCTCGGCGAGGAAGGAGAGCGCACCGTTGTCCGTCCACTCGCGGTCCCGGAACGGATGGGACACGCTGGAGACGGCGGGAAGGGCGGCGGCAGGGGAGGCGGAGGCGGACCCCGGGTCGTCGGGCGGGGTCTCGCCCAGCCCGGCACCGAGGATGTGCGGTGCGGGGCCGAGTTGGAACCACACGGCCTTGCGGTCCCTGCGGTAACTGATGCCCCACTCCTTGGCGAGCGCGCCGACCAGCCGCAGGCCGTGGCCCTCCTCGCCCTGTGCGGCCACCCGGCGCGCGGGATGGCGGTCGGCGACCTCCGCGTAGACGACTCCGGCGGCGTAGCGGCACTCCACCTCGACCGAGGTACCGGCGTGCACGACGGCGTTGGTGACCAGTTCGCTGACCAGCAGCACCGCGTCCTCGGCCGCCGTACCGCGCACTCCCCACCGGCCGAGCGCCGCGCGGGCGAAGCCGCGCGCCGCCCCTGCCGCGAGCGCGTTGCCCGGCAGTTCGGTACGGACCGCGTGCGGCATCTCGCCCCCGCGCCCTCCCGCCCCTGACGGTGGCGCTGTAATGGCATTCGACGGTGGCATCGTGGTCGGCCTCTCCGCCCCCGTGGTGTCCGCCTCATCCCCGCTGTCCATCGCACCCCTCCCCGGGCGACTACCCCGGGTACTCCCCCGGTCGTTCCCTCACCGCGCTCGGCACGGTAGAGAGCAAGGGTGACAGAAGGGGCTCGGTCATACGCGTGGAGTCACGGAAATCGTGGCCGAACACCGCCGTTCCCGACCTTGAGCCCTTGACACCGGTCCGCGGCCCGGTACTCTTCTCGCTTTCCTCGGGCTCTTTCCCGCGCGGTGCGAGCGGACGCGGGATGTCCCGATCATCTTTCTGACCGGCCCCCGACGGCGGGAACGCAGATCACGCCTACCGGGGCGATGCGACGGGAGCCGTGGGCTGTCTGACGAAGCCGTTCGACCCATGGGTGCTGCGCACCAAGGTGGCGGTCTTCCTCGATCTGTACCGCAAGAACCGTCAGTCGAGCCGGCTGCTGGAGGAGGAGCAGCGCCGACTGGACGACTTCGCCGACCGCCTGGCAGCGATCGAGAGCCGACTGGCAGCCGACGGCACGGCCGACACCGCACGGCTCGCCCGTGACGTCGCCGCCCTGGCCGACGCCCTGGACGAGCTACGCGGCTCCTGACCGCCGAGGTCCCGGGGCCGAGCCCTCTCAAGGAGCGTCCGGCGACCGGACCCCACGGGGGTCACCGCTCGCGGGCGCCCTCGTACATCTCCTCGATCAGCCCGCTGAACTCCTTCTCCACCACCGGCCGCTTCATCTTGAGGCTGGGTGTCAGTTCGCCGTGCTCGATGTCCAGGTCACGCGGCAGGATCCGGAACTTCTTGATCGTCTGCCAGCGCTGGAGCCCGGCGTTGAGCTGCTCGACGTAGCCGTCCACCAGGCTGCGCACCTGCTCGGAGCCGACCACCTCGGCGTAGGGCTTGCCCTTGAGGTCCTCGTGGTCGGCCGCCCAGGCAGTGATGGCCGGCTCGTCCAGCGAGATGAGCGCGGTGCAGTAGTTCCGTCCCGCGCCGTGCACCAGGATGTTGGAGACGTACGGGCAGATCGCCTTGAACTGGCCCTCCACCTCGGCAGGGGCGATGTACTTGCCGCCGGAGGTCTTGATCAGGTCCTTCTTGCGGTCGGTGATCCGCAGATATCCGTCGTCGGACAGTTCGCCGATGTCGCCGGTGTGGAACCAGCCGTCCTCCTCCAGCACCTCGGCGGTCTTCTCCGGCAGCCCGTGGTAGCCCTGCATGATGCCGGGGCCGCGCAGCAGGATCTCGCCGTCGTCCGCGATCCGCACCTCGGTGCCGGGCATCGGCTTGCCGACGGTGCCGGTGCGGAAGTTGTCGCTGCGGTTGCAGAAGCTGGCGGCCGACGACTCGGTGAGTCCGTAGCCCTCCAGCACCGGGATGCCGGCGCCCGCGAAGAAGTAGCCCAGGTCCGGGGCGAGCGCGGCCGAACCGGAGACGCAGCCGACCATCCGGCCGCCGAACGCGTCCCGCAGCTTGCTGTAGACGAGCCGGTCGGCGATGGCGTGCTTGACCTTGAGACCGGTGGGTGCGTCGCCGACCCCGGTACGGCGCTGGTTGTCCTGCGTCGTACGCGCGTACTCACGGGCGACCTCGGCCGCCCACTGGAAGATCTTGTACTTGGCCGCGCCCCCGGCACGGGCCTTCTGCGCGACACCGTTGTAGACCTTCTCGAAGATCCGCGGCACCGCACACATCTTCGTCGGCTGGACGACCGGCAGATTCTCGATGATCTTGTCGACTCTGCCGTCCACCGCGATGACGTGTCCGGAGTCGATCTGCACGGAAATCAGCATCTTGCCGAAGACGTGCGCCAGCGGCAGCCACAGGTACTGCACGTCGTCACTGTTCAGCAGGCCCGTCGGCGGGACCGCGCGGGCCATGTACGACCAGGCGTCCTGTGCCAGCCGGACACCCTTCGGCTTTCCTGTCGTACCGGAGGTGTAGATGAGGGTGGCCAACTGGTCGGAACGCAGCCCGCGCACCGTCTCGGTGACGGCGTCGGGGTGCTTCTCCCGGTAGGCGGCGCCGCGCCGCTCCAGCTCGGCGAAGCTCAGCGCCCAGTCGCCCTCGGCGTCCTCGGCGGTGGGCTCGCCGTCGATGAGGATCACATGCGCCAGATCGGGCAGCTCGTCGCGGTGCTCGCGAACCTTCGCCAGCTGGGTGGCGTCCTCGGCGATCAGCACCCGGCTGTCGGAGTCGGCGAGGATGTAGGCCGTCTCGGCGGCGTTGGTGCTGGGGTAGACGGTGGTGGTGGCGGCGCCCGCACACAGAATGCCCAGGTCGGAGAGGATCCACTCGATCCGCGTGCCGGAGGCGATGCCGACGCGCTCCTCGGGGCGCACGCCCAGGTCCATGAGCCCCGCCGCGATCGAGAACACCCGCTCCGCGGCCTCGCCCCAGCTGTAGGAGCGCCACTCGTCGGGTCCCTCGCTCTCGCCCGCGGGCCGGATCACCGGATAGCGGTACGCCTCCGCGTCGGGGGTGGCCTCGACCCGCTCCAGGAAGAGCGTGGCCACGGAAGGCGGCCGATTCTCGATCAGGGACTGTGTGTCGCTCACGACATCCTCCGGGACCCGCGTCCTGCTCGTCGTCCTGCTTGTCGTCCTGCTGTGTGTCGGCTCGCGCTTATTGACTCACGAGTAACTACTGAGCAGTGATCAGAGTAAAGGCAGCAGCCCCCTTACGTAAGGGGTCTGCCACTACGTAAGGGGGCTGCCACCCACAGCTCCCGCCCGCCGAGCCGGAGGCGCCGGGGCCCGGGGCTACTTCTTGGCCTTGGCCTTGGCGTCACCGGAGGAGTCGTCGCTGGACAGCGCCGCGATGAACGCCTCCTGCGGCACCTCCACACGCCCCACGACCTTCATCCGCTTCTTGCCTTCCTTCTGCTTCTCCAGCAGCTTCCGCTTACGGGAGATGTCACCGCCGTAACACTTGGCGAGCACGTCCTTGCGGATGGCGCGGATCGTCTCGCGGGCGATGACCCGCGCACCGATGGCGGCCTGGATGGGCACCTCGAACTGCTGCCGGGGGATCAGCTCACGCAGCTTGTTGGCCATCCGGGTGCCGTACGCGTACGCCTTCTCCTTGTGGACGATCGCGGAGAACGCGTCCACCTTGTCGCCCTGGAGGAGGATGTCGACCTTGACCAGATCGGCCGTCTGCTCGCCCGTGGGCTCGTAGTCCAGCGAGGCGTAGCCGCGGGTTTTGGACTTCAGCGCGTCGAAGAAGTCGAAGACGATCTCCGCCAGCGGCAGCGTGTAGCGCAGCTCCACCCGGTCCTCGGACAGATAGTCCATCCCCTGCAGGCTGCCGCGCCGCGACTGGCACAGCTCCATGATCGCGCCGATGAACTCACTGGGCGCGATCAGCGTGGCCCGCACCACCGGCTCGTGCACCGTGGCGAGCTTCCCGGTGGGGAACTCGCTCGGGTTGGTCACCACGTGCTCGGTGCCGTCCTCCATCTCCACGCGGTAGATCACGTTGGGCGCCGTGGCGATCAGATCGAGGCCGAACTCGCGCTCCAGCCGCTCACGGATCACCTCCAGGTGCAGCAGTCCCAGGAAGCCCACCCGGAAGCCGAAGCCCAGCGCCGCCGAGGTCTCCGGCTCGTAGGTGAGCGCGGCGTCGTTGAGCAGCAGCTTGTCCAGCGCGTCACGCAACTCGGGGTAGTCGGAGCCGTCCAGCGGATACAGCCCCGAGAACACCATGGGCTTGGGGTCCTTGTAGCCGGGCAGCGGCTCCTCGGCACCCTTGGTGAGCTGGGTGACCGTGTCACCGACCTTGGACTGGCGTACATCCTTCACGCCGGTGATCAGATAGCCGACCTCGCCCACGCCCAGCCCGTCGGCAGGCGTCATCTCCGGCGAGTTCGCGCCGATCTCCAGCAGCTCGTGGGTGGCCCCGGTGGACATCATCCGGATGCGCTCGCGCTTGCTGAGCATCCCGTCGACGACCTTGATGTAGGTGACCACACCACGGTAGGCGTCGTAGACCGAGTCGAAGATCATCGCGCGAGCGGGCGCGTCCGCGTTCCCGACCGGCGGGGTGACCTGGCGGACGACCTGGTCCAGCAGCTCCTCGACACCCTCACCGGTCTTGGCGGAGACCCGTAGCACGTCCTCCGGCTCGCAGCCGATGAGATGCGCCAGCTCGGCCGCGAACTTGTCGGGCTGGGCAGCGGGCAGGTCGATCTTGTTGAGCACGGGGATGATCGTGAGGTCGTGCTCCATCGCCAGGTAGAGGTTGGCGAGGGTCTGCGCCTCGATCCCCTGCGCGGCGTCGACCAGCAGGATGCAGCCCTCGCAGGCCGCCAGCGAACGGGAGACCTCGTAGGTGAAGTCGACGTGCCCCGGGGTGTCGATCATGTTCAGGACGTACGGGGTTCCCGGGTCGTCCGTGGGCGCCCAGGGCATCCGCACGGCCTGGGACTTGATCGTGATGCCCCGCTCGCGCTCGATGTCCATACGGTCGAGGTACTGCGCACGCATCTGCCTCTTGTCCACGACGCCGGTCAGCTGGAGCATCCGGTCGGCAAGCGTGGACTTGCCGTGGTCGATGTGCGCGATGATGCAGAAGTTACGGATCAGCGCCGGGTCGGTACGGCTCGGCTCCGGCGCGTTCGTTGGGGTCGCGGGCACGCAGTGTCCTGTCGGTTCTGGCCTGTCGGTTTCGGGCTGTCGGGTCGTGCGGCTTCGGGCTGTACGGTCTCGCGGCGAGGTCTCGGACGCCTTCCGGGGCGCCTTTTCGGAGCGTCTTCGGGACGGCCCGGGCGCCTCCGGGGGCGCTACGCGGCCCCGTCGAGACGGTGTGTCGCATCCCATGGTCCCATGCGCGCGGGGCACCGACCGGATTGGGAGGCCCGCTGCCCCGGCTGGTAACCTGAGCGACTGTGCCTTATGGCACTGGACGGTGCCTGCTGGCACCGGCGTTTGAAACTCCGAACCGCAAAGGCTCATTCGTGGCGAACATCAAGTCCCAGATCAAGCGGATCAAGACCAACGAGAAGGCACGGCAGCGCAACAAGGCCGTGAAGTCCGAGCTGAAGACCGCGATCCGTCGCACCCGCGAGGCCGTGGCCGCCGGTGACGCCGCCAAGGCGATCGAGGCCCAGAAGCAGGCCGCCCGGAAGCTCGACAAGGCCACCAGCAAGGGTGTGCTGCACAAGAACAACGCCGCCAACAAGAAGGCGGCGCTGGCCAAGCACGTGGCCTCCCTCAAGGGCTGACCTCACCTTCTCGGAGCTGTTCCCAGCTCCTCGGTCTCCCGACCGCTCGGACGTTGTGAGGCGGGCCCTCTCTCATCCGCCGTACGCCCGGGCAACCGCTTGAGACAGCGCGCCGCACGCGGCCTGCGTTCGCCACGCGGGTGCGGCGCACCACGCAGTACGAGGCGAAGGCCCCGTCCGAAGCCCCTCCCCAGGGCTCCAGGACGGGGCCTTCGCCATGCGCGGCCCCCAGCGGCGGCGCCGCCCGGGGCCGCCCGGCGGCGGACCGCCCGGGGGCCCGAAGCTTCGGGGTGCGGGGCGGTGGCTCGCTCAGCGGGAGCGGGCGGCGCCGGCGATGGTGACGACGGCCTTCTCCAGCGCGTACTCCGGGTCCATCCCGCCGCCCTTGACGGCCGCGTCCGCCTCGGCGACGGCCCGCAGGGCTGCGGCCACCCCGTCCGGCGTCCAGCCGCGCATCTGCTGCCGCACCCGGTCGATCTTCCACGGGGGCATGCCCAGCTCCCGCGCCAGGTCGCCCGCCCGCGCCCCGCGCGGGGCGCCCGCCAGCTTGCCGATGGCCCGCACCCCCTGCGCCAGCGCGCTGGTGATCAGCACCGGAGCGACCCCCGTGGCGACCGCCCAGCGCAGCGTCTCCAGTGCCTCGGCCGCCTTCCCCTCGACCGCCCGGTCGGCGACGGTGAAGCTGGAGGCCTCGGCGCGGCCCGTGTAGTAGCGCCCGACCACGGCCTCGTCGATGGTGCCCTCGACGTCGGCGGTCAGTTGCGTGCACGCCGAGGCCAGCTCGCGCAGATCGCTGCCGATGGCGTCCACCAGCGCCTGACACGCCTCGGCCGTCGCCGCCCGCCCCAGCGAACGGAACTCCCCGCGGACGAACGCCAGCCGGTCGGCGGGCTTGGTCATCTTCGGGCACTCGACCTCGCGCGCACCCGCCTTCCGCGCGGCGTCCAGCAGCCCCTTGCCCTTGGCACCGCCCGCGTGCACCAGAACGAGTGTGATCTCCTCCGCCGGGGCCGTCAGATACGCCTTCACGTCCTTGACCGTGTCCGCCCCCAGGTCCTGCGCCGCCCGAACGACGACGACCTTGCGCTCGGCGAAGAGCGAGGGGCTGGTCAGCTCGGCCAGCGTGCCGGGCTGCAGATCCCCCGGCGCCAGGTCCCGCACATCCGTGTCCGCGTCGGCGGCGCGCGCGGCATCGATCACGGCGCGTACGGCACGTTCGATGAGCAGCTCTTCCTGCCCCACCGCCACGGTCAGCGGGGCGAGCGGATCGTCCGAGGTCTTCTTACGCGTACCAGCCATCGCGACCAGCATCCCACGCCGCACCGACACCCCGGCCCCGGAGCATCCCTCCCCTCGCAGCCTCCCACCGGGGCGCCGTCGGGGGCCGGGGCGCCGTCGGGGGCCGGGGCGCCGTCGGGGGCCGGGGCGCCGTCGGGAGCCGGGGCGCCGTTGAGAGAATGCCCCGGTGAACGACGTACGGCATGTGCTGGTGCTGCCCGACCGGGAGGCGGCCGAGGAGGTCGCCGCGCAGCTGGAACTGCGGCTCGGGCTCACCGAGGAACCCGAGCTCGTCCGCGAAGCGCTCGCCGGCGAGGACGACGCCGAGGACGCCCAGTGGCTGGTGATCCTCGAAGACCCGCACGCCACCTACGACCCCGCCCTGCTGAACTCCCTCGCCGCGGCGCACGAGGGCTGGCTGGAAGGCGACTGACCCGGCCGAGCGCGAGAGGGCTGTGGCGGTCCACACCGGAGGAGGGCGGCGCGTTCCCGCCCGTGCCGGGGCTGCCCCGCTGGGTCACCACGGCGGGGCTGCCGTCCGGGCGGCGCGTCAGCGCCAGCGCCCCGTGCCGGTCCGTCCGGGCCACCAGGGCTCCGGCGGCGGCCAGCTCGTGCAGCGTCTCGGGCGCCGGGTGTCCGTACGGGTTCTCCCGTCCCGCCGACACCAGCGCCACCCGCGGTCGCAGCCGCCGCAGCAGCTGCGGATCCTGGTAGCGCGAGCCGTGGTGCGCCACCTTGAGCACATCGACCCGCGGCAGATCGGGCCGCAGCGCCAACAGCGCCTGCTGCGCTCGCGGTTCGAGATCCCCCGCCAGGAACAGCCGCAGTCCCGACGTACTGACGAGCAGCGTGACGCTCGCGTCGTTGGCACCCTCGCCTTCCTCCTCTCCGCCGCCTGTGCCGACGCTGCCGCCGGGGCCGGGGCCCGAGCCGCCCGCCGCGCCGCCGCCCGCCTGCGTCGGTGGCGGCCACACCACCTCCCAGCGCAGATCACCGGCCTGCCGCCGCTCCCCCGCGTGTGAGCCGAGCACCGGCACCCCCGCCCGCCGTGCCGTTCTGCGCACGAACTCCGCCTGGTCGCGCGGCCGAGCCAGCCCGGTCGTCCGGATCGCCCCCACGCTCCGCCCCCGCAGCAGCCCGGGGAGCCCCGCCACATGGTCGGCGTGGAAGTGGGTCAGCACGACCAGCGGGACCGTGCTCACCCCCAACTCGCGCAGACACCGGTCGACGGCCGCCGGCTCGGGCCCCGCGTCCACCACGACCGCGCCACCCGCACCGCCCCGCTTTCCGTCCACAGCCAGCACCAGCGCATCACCCTGCCCCACGTCGCAGGCCACCATCCGCCAGCCGGTGGGCGGCCACCCGGTGAACGGCCGCACCAGTGGCACCGGGCGCACAATCACCACCAGCAGCCCCAGCACACAGGCGGCAGCAAGCCACGGCCGGTACGGCAACGACAACCGCACCGCCACGACCACCCCGACCAGAACGACCGCCAGCCCCAGTGCCCCCAGCCACGTACCGGGCCAGCTGATCTCCCCGCCCGGCAGCCCGGCACCCGTCCGCGCGATCCCGGCGATGGCCTCCACCGGCCAACCCGCCAGCCACGCGAGCCCCTTCGCCACGGGCATCGCCGCCGGCGCCGCCGCCAGCGCCGCGAACCCCAGCACCGTCGCGGGTGCGACCGCGAACTCCGCCAGCAGATTGCACGGCACCGACACCAGACTCACATGCGCCGCCAGCACCACGACGACCGGCGCACACGCCAACTGAGCCGCAGCCGCGACCGCCAGCGCCTCCGCCGCCCTCCCCGGGCAGCCCTGCCGCCGCAGCGCCCCCGACCAGCGCGGCGCCACCGTCAGCAGCGAAGCCGTGGCCAGCACCGAGAGCAGGAAGCCGAAGTCCCGCGCCAGCCAGGGGTCGTAGAACACCAGCGCCAACACCGCTGCCGCCAGCGCCGGCAGCAGCGACCGCCGCCGTCCGGTGCCGATCGCCCATACCGTGATCAGCCCGCACGCCGCCGCCCGCAGCACGCTCGGCTCCGGTCTGCACACCACCACGAAACCCAGCGTCAGCAGCGCCGCCGCCATGGCGGTCGCCCGCAGCGGAAGGCCGAGCCGAGGTGCCAGCCCTCGCCGCTCCGCCCGGTGGGCAAGACCGGGCGGTCCGATGAGCACGACCAGCAGGATGGACAGATTCGCCCCGCTCACCGCGAGCAGATGCGACATGTCGGTTGCCCGGAAGGCTTCGGCGAGCTCCGGGCTCAGTCGTGAGGTGTCCCCGACCACCAGCCCTGGCAGCAGCCCGCGCGCGTCGGCACCGAGGCCCGCGGATGCCTCGCGCAGCCCCGCCCGCAGCTCACCCGCCGCCCGCTGCACGGCCGTCGGTCCCGCGACGATCTCGGGCGGGCCGGGCCCCACCCGCAGTACCGCCGCGACGTCCCGGCCACCTTGCCGGTCGCCGGCCGGCGGCATCAAAGCGGCCCGCACTCGGAGCCGGGTGGAGGGGAGCAGCCGCAGCCACGCGGCCCGGACCCCGTCGGCCGCCGTCTCCGCCCGCCCGCTTCCGACCTTCTGCTGCTCCAGCCGGACCAGGAGCAGCACCGGGGTGCGCAGCCGGGTCCTGGCACCGTCCTCGGCCACCAGCGCGACCGCCTCCGCACGCATCACCACCAGCCCGGCCGGCTGCCGTGCGCCCTGCGGTTCGGGCCGCGCGAGCCGCGGGTCCTTGATGACGGTGGCCTCGACGGTGGCTCGGGCGTGGTTGTCCGCCAGCCCGGGCAACGGCCCGGTGCGCACATCGGCCGCGTGCAACGCCGCGCTTCCGCCCGCCGCCGCGGCGCACAGCAGGGTGACTGCCGCCCCCACCAACAGGGTCCGGCCTCCTCGCCAGGGCCCGCCGTCGACCGCGACCGGCGTCCCGCCCCTGGGCCTTCCTCCCGAGGGCCGTTCTTCTCTCCTTCCGCTGCGCGGCACCGTGGCCGGAGGGGTCGTCGGGGCCGAAGGGACTGTCGGAGTCGGCGGGGTGATCCTCGGGGTTGTCGGGGCGGACCGAGCAGCCGGGGCGCCCCGGAGCGACCAGGCCAGCAGCGCCAGCCCGGCGATGCCACAGAGGGCGACGCCGAGGACGGCACGCTCCGCCGAAGCGCCCAGCGCCAGGGCGGCTGCCGCCCAGGCCGCCAGCGCGGGAGGCACCAGCCGCAGGTCGGAAGGCTCTTCCCGCACCGACCACTCGTCCCCGGCGGGTTCCGGCCCGGGCGTCCCGGCCCCGGTCCCCGCCCTGGCCCTGGACCCGGCCCTGGACCCGGCCCTGAGCCCGGGGTCCGGCGTACCGCCCGGCCGACGCGGTCCGGCGCGTGGTACGGCGGCCGGTGGGGGGCCGTTCACGGCACCACCTGCGGCTTGATGTCCGCGAACCGCTTCTCCCCGATGCCATTGACCTCCTGGAGCTGGTCGACCGACCGGAAGCCACCGTGCTGAGTGCGGTAGTCGACGATGTGCTGGGCCAGCACCGGGCCGACCCCCGGCAAGGTCTCCAGCTGCTCCTGGGTGGCCGAGTTGAGGCTGATGGGAGCACCCGACGCACCGCTCGCTCCGCTCGGTCCCGGCGCGCCGCCCGGTGCGGCTCCGGCCCGGCCCGGCGCCCCCACCACGATCTGCTCGCCGTCCACCAACAGCCGCGCCCTGTTCAGTCCGCTGGTGTCCGCTCCTTTGCGCAGCCCGCCCGCGGCCTTCAGCGCGTCGGCCACCCGGGATCCCGCGGGCAGCCGCAGCACGCCCGGGTCGCGAACCTTCCCCGAGACGTCCACCACCAGCCGCTTGCCCTGTGCCCCGTCGGCGGTGGGAGCGGCCCCGCCCGCAGCCGGTGCCGCAGGCGTCCCGTCCTTTTGAGAGGCCGGGGCACTCGGCGAGCCAGGGGCACTCGGGACCGCCACGCCCTGCGGCCGTCCGGTCCAGAAGTGGTGCACGGCGAACCCGACCGCGACGAGCAGCACCAGACAGAGCGCCACCAGCGTCTTGAGCTCCATCCCGCACCGCACCCGCAGCCACACCGGCAGCCGCTCCTCCAGAGCGAGCCGCCAGCGCTCCTTCAGCGGGAGCCGGCGTGATTCCTCGTAGCGCCCGTCCGGCTCCGGGAGCTCCTGTCGTTCCTCCCGCTCGGTGAAGAACCCGCCACCCACCCGCCCGGGCTCGGAGCCGTCCCCGGGCCCGGGCTCCGACAGCGGCTCGCACCCGGGTGGCTCCCGCTGCGGCGGTGGCACCGGTCCGGGAACCGGCGGGCCGCCGGGCGCGCGGGTGTCACCGCTCTGCTGATGCCTGCGCTCCCTGCTGCGGCGTACGGCGGAACGCGCGGCCGCGAGCGCCTCGGCGCGCGACATGAGGGGGACGGGGGCATCCGGTCCGCTGACGGGCGGCTCGGCAGGTGGCGGCTCGGTCGGTGGCCGCGCGACGGTCGGCCGTTCGGCAGGTGGCCGCGCGACGGAGGGGCGCACCGGGGCGGGCGGGTCGGCCATCGGACGCGCCCTGGTGCGGGGCTGTGGCAACGGGGCCGCACTGCGCGTCTCCTCTGCCAACAGGGACCGGGCGCGGGCCGCCGCGCGAGGCTCCGGCGCCGACGGCCGCACGCGCCGTGGCAGGCGGTGGGCGCCGCGTCGGCCCGGTCCCGTGCCGGGGGCCGCCCGGGGACCCCGGGGCGGCCGACGGCGCGCAGACCGGCGGGTCCGGCCACCGGTGCCCGGCTCGTCGGCACCCCTGCCGGTCGGGAGTTCTCCGGGGCTTCGGCCGTGCCCGGCGTCCCCGTCGGCCCTGTCCCACTCCCGGTCCCGGCCCCGGCCGTCCCCGCTCCTGTCCCTGGCCACGGCTCCGTCATAGGCCCTGGGCTCGTCGCTGGCGCCGGCTCCCTCACCGGCCCCGGGCTCGTGCGCGTCCGAGGGCTCGGCCGGCGGCAGGCCGTGAGCTGATCGGGGGCGTGCTGTGTGTGCCGTACGTGCTGCTCGTTCGCTCATGCCCACCGACGCTAGGCAGCCAGGACACAGCGCGGTGATCTTGCTCGATTCCGGTGGATAACCAGTGAGTTGTGGACAACTCGCTCACTCATCTGAGTGAGAGCACGGCCCCCAGCAGTCCCGGACCGGTGTGGGCGCCGATGACCGCGCCCACCTCGCTCACATGCAGCTCGCGCAGGCCCGGCACCCGGTCACGGAAGCGCTCCGCCAGCTGCTCGGCGCGTTCGGCGGCGGCGAGATGGTGCACGGCGATGTCCACCCGCTGGTCCCCGGCCCGCTCCACCACGATCTCCTCCAGCCGCGCGATGGCCTTGGAGGCGGTCCTGACCTTCTCCAGCATCCCGATCCGGCCGTCAGCCACCTCCAGCAGCGGTTTGACGGCGAGCGCGGAGCCCAGCAGCGCCTGGGCGGCACCGATGCGACCGCCCCGGCGCAGATAGTCCAGGGTGTCGACGTAGAAGACGGCGGAGGTGCCCTCGGCGCGCTTCTCGGCCGCAGCCACCGCCTCGTCCAGGGACGCTCCCGCCTCGGCCGCCTCCGCGGCCGCCAGGGCGCAGAAGCCCAGCGCCATGGCCACCACACCGGTGTCCACCACGCGCACGGGCACGGGCGCCTCCTTGGCGGCCAGCAGCGCCGCGTCGTAGGTGCCGGAGAACTCGGCCGACAGATGCAGCGAAACGATCCCCGCCGCCCCCGCCTCGGCGGCGGCGCGGAAGGTGCGGGCGAAGGTCTCGGGGCTGGGCCGGGAGGTGGTGACCGGGCGTCGCTCGCGCAGCGCGGCGGCCAGCGATCGGGCGGAGATCTCCGTGCCCTCCTCCAGCGCCTCCTTGCCGAGGACGACGGTCAGCGGCACGGCTTCGATCCCGTAGCGCCGCAGCGCCTCGGGCGGCAGATAGGCGGTGGAATCCGTGACGATGGCGAGGGGGCCGTGCATGGAACGGAGGGTATCGGGCGAGGGAACGCAGCGGTTCAGGAGGCGTTCCGCGGGTGGCGCTTCTCGAACGCCGGCGTCGATTTCCTCCGGTCGGCGGTCGGGTCGGTCAGATCGGCCAGCGACGGGTCCATGCCCTGGCTGGAGGGGCCCAGCGCGGGCCGTGCGGACTGCTCGCCCTGCCGCTGTCCGTCCTCCCGCTGCTCGCCCTGCCTGCCGGCGGCGCCGGTTCCGGCCGGGTGGCCGTCGGCACTCGGAGCGGCGGCCGACGGGTCGTCGCCCGGCCGGACAGGAGTCCAGTGCCGGAGGGCGCCGGACTCGATGTCGATCTGCTCGCGCAGGGCGTTCAGCCCTTCGGCGTCGAACTGCCGTGCCCGGTCCTGTGCCGCGAAACGCAGCGAGTCGGCGGACTCCTTGATGTGCCGCACACGTTCCCGCGCATCGGGCAGCCGGGCAGCGATCCTGCTGTGGTCCGGCTCGCGCTCCATCAGCATCCGCAGTTCGCCGTCCAGACTGCGGGCGTGTTCGTGCAGCTTGTCCAGGAGGTCGACGGCTTCGGACAGACCGGGGTCGTTCTGCGCGCCCGCTTCCAGCGCGGCACGGGTGCTGTCGATCGAGGAGCGCAACTGCAGGCGGATACGGGCTGCTTCGCCTACCGGTCCCGGCTGTGCGGAGCGCGCCTTGAGCATCGTCTCCTCCGCTGTGCGGCGCACCTGTGCACCGGTGCGCTCGACGCCGCGCTTGACGGCCCGTACGGCCCGCAGCGTGACCATCGTGCCGAAGATGAGGACGGCCAGCACGAACACCAGTCCGATGACGACTCCCACGTCCACAGGTCGCTCCTTAGTCGTCCGTCATCCCGTCTCCTCGTTCAGCGTAAACGGGCGAGGGCGGTTACGGGTTCCACAGAGCCCGGAACCGCCCCTGTGACGTCCCGTAGGGGACGCTCACCGGCAGCTGCCCTCGACCGCCGTCCCCGTCGGGACGAGGCGGACCGCGGCCCTACGCCGGGACGATGTTGACCAGCTTCGGCGCGCGCACGATCACCTTGCGGACGTCGGCACCGCCCAGCGCCTTCACGATCAGGGGCTCGGCCAGTGCCAGGGTCTCCAGCTCGGACTCGGAGACCGAGGGCGAGACCTCCAGCCGGGCCTTGACCTTGCCCTTGACCTGCACGACGCAGGTCACCGTCTCGTCCACCAGATAGGCCGGGTCGGCGACGGGGAAGTCGTGGTGGACGACCGACTCCTCGTGGCCCAGCTTGCGCCACAGTTCCTCGGCGATGTGCGGAGCCAGTGGAGCGATCAGCAGCACCATGGTCTCGACCACGGAGCGGGGCACCTCGCGCAGCTTGGTGACGTGGTTGTTCAGCTCCGTGATCTTGGCGATAGCCGTGTTGAAGCGCAGCCCGGCCATGTCCTGGGTGACGCCGTCGATCGCCTTGTGCAGCGCACGCAGGGTGGCCTCGTCCGGCTCGGTGTCGGCAACGGTGACCTCGCCCGTCGCCTCGTCCACGGCGTTGCGCCACAGCCGCTGCAGCAGCCGGAACTGGCCCACTACGGCGCGGGTGTCCCAGGGACGGGAGACATCCAGCGGGCCCATGGCCATCTCGTACAGCCGCAGCGTGTCGGCGCCGTAGTCGATGCAGATCTCGTCCGGGGTGACGGCGTTCCTCAGGGACTTGCCCATCTTGCCCAGCAGGCGGCTGACCTTCTCGCCCTGGTAGTAGTACGCGCCGTCGCGCTCCTCCACCTCGGCGGCCGGTACGGCGATACCACGCGCGTCCCGGTAGACGTACGCCTGGATCATGCCCTGGTTGTACAGCTTGTGGAACGGCTCGGCGGACGAGATGTGGCCCAGGTCGTGCAGGACCTTCGACCAGAAACGCGCGTACAGCAGATGCAGCACGGCGTGCTCGGCGCCGCCCACGTACAGGTCGACGCCGCCCTTGGGCTGCCCCTGGCGCGGGCCCATCCAGTAGCGCTCGACCTCGGGGTCGACCAGCTTCTCGTCGTTGCGCGGGTCCAGATAGCGCAGCTCGTACCAGCACGACCCCGCCCAGTTGGGCATGGTGTTGGTCTCCCGGCGGAAGCGGCGCGGGCCCTTGCCGTCGCCCAGGTCCAGGGTGACGTTGGTCCACTCCTGGTTGCGGGACAGCGGGGTCTCCGGCGAGGTGTTCGCATCGTCGGGGTCGAAGGTGCGCGGGGAGTAGTCCTCGACCTCCGGCAGCTCCAGCGGCAGCATCGACTCGGGCAGCGGGTGCGCGATGCCGTCCTCGTCGTAGACGATCGGGAACGGCTCACCCCAGTAGCGCTGCCTGCTGAACAGCCAGTCGCGCAGCCGGTAGTTGACGGTGCCCTCTCCCAGACCGTGCTCCTCCAGCCACTTGCGCATCCGCTCCTTGGCCTCGTTCACACCCAGGCCGTCCAGGGAGATGTCGTGGTCGCTGGAGTTGACGATGGTCGCGTCGTAGGAGCTGAACGCGTTCTCCCAGGTCGCGGGGTCCGCCTCGCGACCGTCGGTGGGCTCGACGACACAGCGCATGGGCAGCTCGAAGGCGCGTGCGAACTCGAAGTCACGCTGGTCGTGCGCGGGCACCGCCATGATGGCGCCGGTGCCGTAACCCATCAGCACGTAGTCGGCGATGAAGACCGGGACCTTCTCCTGGCTGACCGGGTTGGTCGCATAAGCGCCGGTGAAGACGCCGGTCTTGTCCTTGGCCTCCGCCTGGCGCTCCACGTCCGACTTGGCCTCCGCCTGCGCCCGGTAGGCGGCCACGGCCTCGGCCGGCGTCGCATGGCCACCGGTCCACACCTGGTGGGTGTCCTCGGGCCAGGCCTCGGGGACGATGGACTCGACCAGCGGGTGCTCGGGGGCCAGCACCAGGTAGGTGGCGCCGAACAGGGTGTCCTGGCGGGTGGTGAAGACATCGATGTACGCGTCCTGGACGGGGAAGCTGATCCGGGCGCCCTCGCTGCGGCCGATCCAGTTGCGCTGCTGCAGCTTGATCGCCTCGGGCCAGTCCAGGTCGTCCAGGTCGTCCAGCAGGCGGTCGGCGTAGGCGGTGATCCGCATGTTCCACTGCCGCAGCTTGGCCTTGAAGACGGGGAAGTTGCCGCGCTCGGAGCGGCCGTCGGCGGTGACCTCCTCGTTGGCCAGCACGGTGCCCAGGCCGGGGCTCCAGTTGACCGGCGCGTCGGAGGCGTAGGCCAGCCGGTACTCGCCCAGCAGGTCGGCCCGCTCCCGCTCACTCAGCTCGCTCCACGCTCCCCACCCCTCGGGCGTCTCACGGGTGCCGGAGGCGAACTGCTCCACCAGCTCCTCGATGGGGCGGGCCTTGTCGGCTTCGGTGTCGTACCAGGAGTTGAAGATCTGCAGGAAGATCCACTGGGTCCAGCGGTAGTACGAGGGGTCGATCGTCGCGAACGACCTGCGCTGGTCGTGCCCCAGCCCCAGGCGGCGCAGCTGGGCCGTCATCTGGACGATGTTGGCCTCGGTCGAGGTGCGCGGGTGGGTGCCCGTCTGGACGGCGTACTGCTCGGCGGGCAGGCCGAAGGCGTCGAAGCCCAGGGTGTGCAGCACGTTGTGCCCGGTCATCCGCGCGTAGCGGGCGTAGACGTCCGTGGCGATGTAGCCCAGGGGGTGGCCGACGTGCAGCCCCGCACCCGAGGGGTACGGGAACATGTCCATGATGAATTTCTTGGGCTTGGCGGCCTGCTCCGGCTCCCCGCCCAGCGAGCCCTCGCCGGGGTTGGGCGCCTCGTAGGTGCCGTGCTTCTCCCAGAAATCCTGCCAGCGTGCCTCGATGTCGGCGGCCAGGGCCGCCGTGTAGCGATAAGGGGCCGCGGTCTCGGCGGCGGTGGTCGTCTCGCTCATCGTCCTCAAAGCTCCATCGGTCGTGACTGCCCAGCGCTCCTGAAACGAAAAAACCCCTCGCACAGGAGGGGGAGCCGCGCCGATTCCGGTCCGCGGGAGGGGGACCGGCAGTGATTCAGCGCGGCTCGCTAAGCAGAAGGCGTACGGCACGCATAGCGCTCAGGGTACCGCACCGGGCGAGCCCCCCGCCTGGAGCCCGCCTACAGCTCACGTACAGCTCACGAAGAGCGGGACCGCCGGAACGAGCGGGAGCACCCCTCCCAAAGGTGTGGGTGGCGAAGCCCCCACACCGCGCGGCGAAGCCGCGCAAAAACAAAAGAAGCGAGACGGCCCGCGCATTCCGCAGGCACACCTCGCCCCTCGCTTCTGTGGAGCTAAGGAGAATCGAACTCCTGACCTCTTGCATGCCATGCAAGCGCTCTACCAACTGAGCTATAGCCCCAGATCCCTGGTCCGCCGGGGTTTCCCCGCGGCGGCTCCGCCAGCTTACACGGGGTGCACCGCCTAGTGCCAAATCGCTTTCCGGGACGCCGACCGGGCCGGGCGATCCGGCCCCACCGGTGACCACCGCCGATCACTCGATACTGTCGCCCCGTGAGCACGTTGCACCAGGTCGCCGAAAGCAAGTGGTCGCCGGCGCTCAGGGGGTTCCTTGGGCTCAAGAGATATCTGCTGCGGCGACCGGTCACCCTGGCACTCGCACTGTCCATGGTCTCCTTCGCCGCCTTCTGGGCCGCCCAGCGCACGGCGAACGTCTCGATGATCGATCTGATGGTCTACCGGGCCGAGGGCTGGACCGTACGCAACGGCTACGACCTGTACTCGATGCGTGCCACCTACGCCGACCTGCCCGCCACCTACCCGCCCTTCGCCGCGCTGCTGTTTCTCCCGCTGACGCTGCTGGACGTGGCCGATATGCGCGGGGCCGCGACGTTCGTCAATCTCGGACTGCTGGTCGTGCTCGCCCATCTGTCCCTGCGGCTGCTGGGACGGCCGCGGCACGTCCCGCGCGGAGCGGCGGCGCTGGGCATCGCCTCGTTCGTGGTGTGGTGCGAGCCGGTGTGGACGACACTGCGCTACGGGCAGATCAACCTACTGCTGGCCGCGCTGGTGCTGTGGGACCTGACCCGCCGGGCGGGGCACCGCTGGGCGGGGGTGGGAATCGGCGTCGCGGCAGGGATCAAGCTGACACCCGCGCTGTTCGCCGTTTTCCTCGCGCTGTACGGACTGGTCCATGGCTGGCGGCGGCTGCGGCGCACAGGACGTACGAGAGAGCTGTGGAACCCGTGGCTGCGGCAGGCCACGGTCGCGACAGTGACGTTCCTGGCGACCGCGCTGCTGTCCGCACTGGTGTTGCCGCACGACTCCCGGCGCTTCTGGGGCGGGACCGTCTTCCAGTCCGGCCGGGTCGGGCGGACGGAGATCACCGACAACCAGTCGCTGAGCGGTGTGGCCGCCCGTCTGCTGCACACCGGCGAACCGAGCTGGCTGTGGATGGGGCTGGCCTTCCTGGTGGCCGTAGTCGGCCTGGGCACGGCCGTGACGGCAGCACTCGCCGGAGAGCGCGGCCTGCCGCACGCGACCGCCTGGGCCGCCGTCGCCTGTGCCGTCACCACCCTGCTGATCAGCCCGATCTCCTGGTCCCACCACTGGGTGTGGTGCCTGCCGCTGTTGCTGCTGATGGGCGCGGAGGCGCAGCGCCGCGGCAGCCGCCGCTGGCTGGCCGTGACGCTGCTGACGGGCCTGGTGTTCTGCTCGTACGCGCTGTGGTGGGTGCCCCGCGACGCGAACGCGTCCCATCCACCCGAACTGCACCAGAACGGTGCCCAGATGCTGCTGTCGGCCTGCTACCCGCTCGTGGGTACGGCGTTCTTGGTGCTGGCAGCGGTGGTGGCGCTGCGGACGCTGCGCGTACCGCGGTAAGAGGGGAGGTCAGGCCGTCGCGAAGGAGTAGAAACGCTTCAGCGTGCAGTGGGCCTCCAGCAGACGGCCGTAGATCGGCTCGCCGTCCAGCTCCCGATAGGTCTCGATCGGGTCGCCTTTTATGATCAGCGCTCGGGCGCAGTCCTCGCACCAGTACTGGTAGGCGCTGTTGACCGGCTCCATGTCACGGACGATCGGGGTGCCGCTGCCGCACCAGTCGCACTTCCTGCTGTGGGCGCCCATCGCTCAGTCAGCTCCAGATGTGGCCGCAAGCCGTGCACACGTAGGACACTCCTCCATTGTCGCCGAGCACTTGGGCGACGTTCGCCGAACCGCAGGACGGGCACTGCAAGTTGCACGAAGCATCCCGCGGGTGCTCCGCCCGGGGCGGGGGCCACGTGGGCGCGGACCCGGAACCGTCCTCGTCGAGGACCGTTGCCGACATCGCACTCGTCCCTCCCCTTCCCCCTTGGCCTTCCCCCTTCCAGCCGTCACGATTCTGCCACGTACCGGCTGCTGGACTAAGGGCCGGTCAGCGATCCTTGGCCAATCCCCTCACCCGGCGCACCAGTCCGTTCAGCGGTCCCGCCGCCGCTCCGACGAGCATTCCGGCGACCAGCGCCGCACAGGTGACGGTGAGCGCGTGGGCCGAGGTGGCGGCGGACGGCGCCGTACGTTCCGCGTGCTCCAGATAGATGGCGCCGAACAGCGCGACACCGCTCAGCAGTCCGAGCTGCGCCGTGGTGACCAGCAGACCGCTGGCATCGGCTGCCTCGCTCTGCCGCACACCGGCCAGCGTGCGCGACAGTACGGGGTTGTAGGCCAGTGACAGCCCGAAACCGCTGGCAGCCAGGCAGACGTAGAGCGGGACTCCACCGTCACCGCCGTCCGACAGCAGCACGCCCAGCCAGCCGAACGAGGCGGCGGCGATCAGGAACCCGGCGAAGGACAGCCGCGGATGCCACGACTGCGGCAGCCGCCGCCAGTTCGTGCCGACCACGGCGAACAGTCCGGCCGTCGGCACCATCGACAACCCCGCCAGCAGCGCGCTCTCCCCCAGGCCGCTCTGCAGATGCAGCATCAGCACCAGGACGAATCCGGCGTTGCCGGCCATCATGCAGAAGATGCGTACGACGGCCAGCGGCACGCCCGGCGCCCGCAGCACCAGCGGTGAGATCAGGGGCCTGCCGCCGCGCCGGGCGAGCAGCACCTCGTAGCGTCCGAAGACCGGGACGATCGCGGCGCACAGCGCAAGGGATATCCACCCCCACAGCGGCCAGCCCTGTTCCCGTCCGAGCACCACCGGGACGGTGAAAAGGAGCAGCACCGCGCCGAGCAGGGCCAGCCCCGGCAGATCCAGGGCGCGCCGCTCCTCGTCGCCGCCCCTGGCCTCACCGCGCACGCCCATCAGCCAGGGGCCGAGGCACAGCAGTGCGAGGCCCACCGGGACGTTGATCAGGAAGATCGGGCGCCAGCCCAGGCCGAACAGGTCGGCAGTGACCAGCACTCCGCCCAGCAGCTGGCCCGCCGCGGCGCCGACGCCGAGCACGGCGGCGTAGGCGCCCAGCGCGCGGGTGCGGGCGAGCCCGGTGAAGGTGCGCTGGATCAGGCTGAGCACCTGAGGGAGCATCGCGGCACCGGCCGCGCCCTGCACCAGCCGGAAGGCGATGAGCTGGCCCGTGCCGGCGGCCAGACCGCAGGCGAGCGAGGCGGCGGTGAACAGGGCGAGACCCCCCAGGAAGACCCTGCTGTGGCCCAGCAGTGCCCCCAGCCGGGCCCCGGTGATCAGCAGTACCGCGTAGGCGATGGTGTAACCGGCGACCACCAGTTGGAGCCCCGCGCCCGAGGCGTGCAGGTCCGCCCGCAGGTCGGAGGCGGCCACGTTGACGATGAAGGTGTCCAGCAGCGCCATGAACTGGCCCGTGAGCACGATGGCGAGGAGCCACCCGGGGCGCGGGCCAGGACGCGCGGACCCCGTGCCACTGTCAGTGGCGTGCTCTTCACTGGGATACCGAACGGCGGGACGCCCGGTGCCACGGGTCCGACCGCCGGGGGTGGGGCTGCCGGGGGTCCCCGGTGTCCCGGCAGCCGGCCGTGGAGAAGCGGAAGACGAAGGAGCGAAGGTCATGCACAGAGCCTGGCCGGGCCGGGTCGAAGATCCCGAGAGCCCGGCAATGCTGGTACTGACAGCACCTGGCAGCCGATGTGCGCTGCCCCGAAGATGGGGGATGTGACAGTCATCGCCGAGACAGGAACGGAGCCGAGGGCCGCACGCAGTGCTGCCGGAACGCCACGCCCTACCGCCCGGCGCCGCAGGTCCGAGCTGGCCACGTTCCTGCGCAGTCGCCGCGCCCGGGTCTCACCCGCCGATGTCGGGATGCCGGCGGGCCCGCGCCGCCGCACCCCTGGGCTGCGCCGGGAGGAGGTCGCCCAGCTCTCGGGGGTGGGCGTGACGTGGTACACCTGGCTGGAGCAGGGCCGTCCGATCAACGCGAGCGCGCAGGTCCTGGACGCGGTGGCCCGCACGCTGCGGCTGGACGAAGCCGAGCGCGAGCATCTGTACCACCTGGCCGAGGTTCCGCATCCAGCGTCCCCGGAGCGGATCGCCGAGGCGGTCGACCCGGAAGTCCACCGCATCCTCGACGCGATGGACCCGATGCCCGCCGTGGTCTACAACGGCCGGTACGACGTGCTGGCCGCCAACGCCGGCTACCGGCATCTCTTCCCGATCCTCGATCTGATGGGACAGCCCGAACGCAATGTGCTGTGGCAGCAGTTCGTGGTGATGCCGCCGTGCTGCTGCGCGCTCCTCAACCGCGAGGCCGAACTGTCGTTGATGGTGGCCACGCTCCGCGGTACCTACGGCCGCCATGTCGGAGAGGCTGCCTGGGAGGAGTTCGTCGGCCGTATGTGCGAGGCGAGCGCGGAGTTCGCCCAGCTGTGGCACAGCGGCGATGTGGCCCCGCCGGGAGCCCGGGTCAAGCTGGTGCAGCATGCCTCGGTCGGCCAGTTGCGGCTCAGTTCGACCTCGCTGCAGATCAGTGGCGCCGCCGAGACCCGGATCGTGGCCTATGTACCGCACGACGACGAGACCGGGCAGCTGCTGGAGCGGCTGCGGACGATAGACGACCCGTTGATCGGCTGTCCTGAGCACGCCGAGCCGCTGTCCCGGACACATGAGCGGCTGCTGCGCGCGAGCCGCCGGGTGGCGCGGGAGATGAGCGCCACGGACCCTGCCCGACCGCGCACGGATCCGGGCTGAGCGCCCAGGCGTCCGGGGTCGGCGCCTGTGCCTTCCGGGGTCGGCGCCTGGGCGTCGGCCGGGCACACAGCAAAGATCCCGCCCTCCGGGAGGAGGACGGGATCCGAGAGGTCCGCG
>NZ_JAGPXJ010000056.1:0-49716 GCF_018070605.1 Streptomyces sp. B15 | reverse complement strand
GAGGGGAGGGCGTTGGGCAGTTGCCGGTCGGCGACCGCGCGCGCCAACTCCGGGGCGGCCTCGCGGGGGGTCAGCCGCGAGCCGCGGTACCCGGCCCAGTCGGCGATGCCCTCGGAGAGCCACAGCGGCGTCACGGAGGTGGTCTGCCGGCGGGTGGCGACATGGGTCGTCTCATGGGCGAGTACGACCTGCCGGCCCTCTTCGCTGAGCAGCCCGTAGGCACGGGGGTTGACGACTATGCGGTCGGCGTCGGTCCCGGCCGCGCCGGTCGCCTCCCCGGTGGTGACGGCGGCCATGCCCGCGTATGTCCGGGAGTCCGCGCCGGGCGGGCCCAGCAGCCGGGCCATCTGCCGCGTTGAGGCGGGCGCCTCCAGCACGGTCTTGCGGGACCACGCGTCCGGCCACGTCCGGGCGACCGCGGGCACGGCGCGGTCGGCGGCGTCGGCGAGCGCCCGCAGCCCGGACCGCTGCCGCCCCACTCCCAGCACCAGGCTGTGCTCGCCCCGTACGACCGTCATGGCGCCCTGCTCCCACAGCTGGCGGTCGCTGCCGGGGGCCTCGGCGGCGAGGTGCCAGGCACCGTCACGCCGTACGAAGCGCAGCCGTTCGGTGTCGGTGGTGGTGACCGGGTCGTACCCCGCGAACCGGTAGCGCAAGGTGGCCTCGACGGTGGCGGCGCGGTCCCGCTCGGTGACCTCGCGCACGTCGTAGGACCACTCGGCCAACGGCAGCTTCCGCAGATTGCGGAAGACCTGCCGCTGCGCGTCGCGGTGGTCGGGGGCGCCCGGATCGACGGGGGCGAGGTAGCCGTGCTCGTCCCCGGTACGCACTGCCGCGGCCTGGCGGTCGAGTATCTGCTGGAACGGGGCGTGCTGCTGGCCGTCCGCACGCACGCAGGCGCCGAGCCCGCACAACAGGGCGAGCGCTGCCGTACCGCTCAGCGCCCGCCCGTAGTGCATCCACTGCCGCCGCTCACCCACTCCACCGAGGGTACGGGGGCGGAAACCGGGCAGCTCAGGGTCTGGTGACGGAGGAGACCGGCATCATGCCGACCGGGTCGTAGCGCACGGGGGCGCCCGGGTGGGGGGCGTGCACGACCTGGCCGCCGCCCACGTACATGCCCACATGGCTGGCGTCGTCCCGGTAGATCACCAGATCGCCGGGGCGGGCCTGGCCGAGCGGGACCTGCCGGCCGGCCGAGCGCTGCGCCTGGGAGGTGCGCGGGATGGAGATGCCCGCCTGTTTGTACGCCCACTGGGTGAGCCCCGAGCAGTCGAACGACCCCGGCCCGGCCGCACCCCACGCGTAGGGGCGCCCCAGCGCCGACTTGACGGCGGCGACGGCCGCGGCAGCACGCTCGGAGGACGGTTCGGCGCCGCCGGGCCCCGCACCGGCCGTCTCCTTCCCGGACCGGTGGCTGTTCCGGGAGGCGCGCTCCTCGGGCGAGAGCTGGTCGAGCAGCCGCCGGGCCGCGGCCAGCTTCTTCTGGACGTCCCTCTTCTGGCGCTGCAGCGTCTTTTGGAGGCCGTCGAGCTGTTCGAGCTTGTCGGACGCCTCGCTGCGCCGCTGCTCCAGGTCGCGCTGGGCGGACTGGAGCCGGCGCAGCTTGAGCAGTTGGCGGCTGCTGATGCGATCGAGGGTGGCGGCCTTGTCGAGGAAGCTGTCCGGGTCGGTGGTGAGCATCAGCGCCACGGTCGGGTCGATGCCTCCCGAGCGGTACTGCGCGCCCGCGAGGGAGCCGAGGGAGTCGCGCAGCCGATTGACCTTGGCCTGGCCGCGGGCGACGCCGTCCTGGGCGTTGGACACCTGCTCGCGCAGCTTCCCGGCGCGCTCCGCCACCCCGTTGTACTTCTCCGTCGCGACTTCCGCCTGCTCGTAGAGCCGGTCGACACGGGAGTTGAGGGCGGCTGCTGACGGTTGGTCGTCGGGCTTGGCGCCCGCCGGCGCCGACGGCACGAGCGCGGCTGCCGCGCCCGCAGCGGCGGCGGACAGCACGGTGACCCGCGCTGGCCAGCCCTGCCCGGGCTGCGGGGTACGTCGAGGGGACCGGTGCGATGCCACTGGAGGAGGCGTTCCTTCCGCTAGGCGACTTGCGCCCGCAGAATGTAGCCGTGCCCTTACAGGGGACAAAGGACCCTTCGGTGCCCGTAAGTCCTGCTCCGCGCCCCGGCGTTCGCCGATCACGCAGGTCACCGGCCGGGTCCGGGGGTCATCCGCACCCGGGTGGGTTCACTCGGACGAAGGACGTTTAGCGGTCATCACACTGGCTGCTGATCGGTCAGCCCACGCGGACACCGAACTGGAAGGGCATGTTGCCCATCGCCTCGAAGCGCACGTTGGCACCCGGCTTGGGGGCGTGCAGCACCTGGCCGTTGCCGGCATAGAGGCCGATGTGGTGCAGGTCGCCGTAGAACAGCACCAGGTCGCCCGGCTTGAGCTGGCTCTGGCTGGAGATGCGGGTTCCGGCGTTGGCCTGCGCCTGGGAGGTACGCGGCAGCGAGACACCCGCCTGCTTGTACGCCCACGAGGTCAGCCCGGAGCAGTCGAAGGAGCTGGGGCCGGTGGCGCCCCACACGTAGGGGCTGCCTATCTTGCCCTTGGCTGCAGACAGCGCGGCGGCCGCACGGCCGGAGCCGGCGGGCAGCTTGCCCAGGTCGGCGCGGTCGCTGGAGGCACGGTCGGCGCGCTCCTGCTTCTCGGCCAGCTTCGCCTTCTCCTTGGCGGTCAGCGTGTTGAGCAGCCGCTGGGCCTCGGCGAGCTTGCCCTGGATCTCGCTCTTCTTCTTGCCGAGCTCCTCGCGGGTGCTGGCGAGGTCCTTCAGCTTGCCCGCGGCCTCCTTGCGCTGCTGCGCGAGGCTGCGCTGCTTGGCCTGGATCTTCTTGAGCGCGCTGGCCTGCTTGGTGCTCAGCTGGTCCATGGCCGAGGCCTTGTCCAGATAGTTGTCCGGGTCGGACGAGAGGAACAGCTGCACCGACGGGTCGATACCGCCCGTGCGGTACTGCGCGGTGGCCATCGAACCGAGCTTGTCGCGCATGCTGTTGAGCTCACCCTGGCCGCGGGCGACGCTGTCCTGGAGGTTCTCGACCTCCTTGGAGAGCTTGGACTGCTTCTCCTTGGCGCCGTTGTACTTCTCGGTGGCGGCCTCGGCGTCCTCGTAGAGCTTGTCGACCTTCTCCTTGACGTCCTTCTTGGAGGACTGCGGGTCGGCGTGGGCCGCCTGGGAGGTGAGCGCGACAGCCGCGGCAGCGGTCATGGTGAAGACACTGACTCGTGCGCGACTCGGCTGCTTGGGACGACGGTGGGACGCCACTGGGGCGAGCTCCTTCTTCCTCAGCCGCCTGCCGGTCTGGTCATCTCCGGCTCCGCTTCTCAGGACTGGGCGATCCCGATCGGACGGAACGAGGCGGTCCTCCGCTGCCACCCCGGATAGGTGATCAACCGAGCGAAGGTTCGCGCCTGAGGTTAGCCACGCGTAGTGATCCGATCAAATCCCTCAGGGAAAAAGGCGTCTCACAGCCGCATTCTTTACCCGGCACCCACGCACGGCGAGCACCGCCTCACACAGCGCTCATCACCCGCGCGACACGGCAGGCGGGATGCCCCTTATGCGCAAAGGAGTTGAGAACGCGCGCCCCCGGTCACATCAGGGCGCATACCGGTCAGCTGCGGGCAAGTCGCTTGAGGAGAAGCACGGAAGCCACCGGCCTGGCCCCGGCCGCCGCACAGCCGTCGGCGACCTCGCGGTCGCTGGAGACCACCACGACCGCGCGGCCCGGCGGTTCGGCGCGCACCAGACGGCGGATCAACTCGTCCGCGGTCTGGCCCGGTTTGGAGAAGAGCACCCGCACCCCGCGCGGCGGGGCCAGCAGCACGGGCGCGGCCAGTTCGGCGCCGTCGAAGACACAGGTGACCTCGGCGCCCGACTGGGCCGCCAGCACGGCGAGGCCGCCCAGCAGCCGCAGCCGCTGCTTCTCCA
Organism: Streptomyces sp. B15; assembly: GCF_018070605.1. Lineage (NCBI taxonomy): Bacteria > Bacillati > Actinomycetota > Actinomycetes > Kitasatosporales > Streptomycetaceae > Streptomyces > Streptomyces sp. B15. The sequence goes on along the minus strand of NZ_JAGPXJ010000056.1, from coordinate 45,740 downwards.
GCGGCAGCGTGGGATAGCCGGTCTTGGTGACGTTGTAGCCGTCCACCACCAGATGGGCCTGGGGCAGGGCCAGCAGCTGGTCCAGCAGCGCCGGATCGGTCTCCGAAAGCGCCCGCGCCGCCACGTCCTTGGGCGACATCCGGCCCGGCTCCACGGCGTCGACCGTATCGGCGGGACGCGTCTCGGACGGTGGGAGCGCCAGTTCGCGGCGCAGCCCCTGGGCCGCGTCGAGCACGGTGTCGAGCAGCAGGCGCACCCGCATGTCCTCCACGCTGCGGCCCTCCCGCGCGGCACGCCGCCCGGCCTCCAGCGCGGACTCCGTCTCGGCGAGGCGCGACTTGAGCCGGCGCACCTCGCTGTCGAGCGCCGCCTTCTCCGTACCGGCCGCCGAGCGCACCGCGTCCAGCTCCTCCTGGAGCTTGCGCAGCGACGCCTCACGACGGCGCACATCGGCCTGCGCACTGCGCAGCTTGCGCTGGGTGCCGTCCAGCTCCTTGCGCAGCGCCTCCAGCTCGCGGCGGCCCCGTTCGGCCTCGTCACGGGCGGCGCCCTTGGCCTGGGACAGCTCGTCGCGCAGCCGGGCGAGCTCGCGCTGGGCCTCCTCGCCGGCGCGCTCGGCCTGGGCCCGTTGGGCCTCCTCACCCGCCGCCGCGACCAGCTTGGCCCAGCCGGAGGGCCGCAGGATGTAGGCCGCAGCCGCCACGTCCACCGGGTCGGCGGCCGGAGGCGGTGTGCCCTCGTCGAGGGCGCCCGTCAGCTCGGGCAGCTGCTCGCGTACCCGGGAGGCGATGCGCTGCCGGAAGGCGGCGTCGCTCTCCAGCGCCGCCGCCATGGCGTTCCCGCCGAACTTGGCGCGCCGCTGCGGGGTGAAGCGGGCGTACTGCCGCAGCGGGGGTGGGAGTTCGGCGATGGTCAGCCCGCCGAGGGCGTCCCCGGTGAAGGCGACCACCCGCCGCCGCACCCGCTCCGGCAGCGGCCGCTCCAGGCTCTCCTGCTCGGCGGGGTCCGGGTCCGTCCGGCCCGCCGGGCCCTCAGCCGCCGCGCGGGCAGCGGGCCCGGCGTCCTTCCCGGCAGCCGGTTCCGGCTGCCGAGGGTCGCCGCCCGTCCGTTCCTCCACCGGTCACACCTGCCGTCTCTGAGCCCTGAGCCCTACACCTGAGCGCTGGGCCGGTCCACCAGTTCGACCTGGTCCACGGCGTTGCACCATCTGCAGCGCACCGACTCGATGCTCTCACTGACCACGTCCCGCTCCTCGACCGTCGGCGCTCCGGCCAGGTCCAGATGGACGTACTCGACCACCTTGCTGGATCGGGTCACGTCGAACCGGGTGAGATTGCCGCACAGGGTGCAGCGCCAGCGGGTCTCGGCCGTCGGCGTGGGGACCGCCATCGTCTCGTCCTCATTTCTTCGAAGGTCGAAGTCTCGAAGGTCTCGGCTGTCGATTCCGCGGAACACATCACGGACATGCGGCGCGGGGTCACGTCCCGTAAACCCTACGGCCTGGGACCGTCCGCGTGCCTCCGCGTGTGTCGAGGAGCATGCCCGGACACCGAGCGGTCCATGATCCGGTCATGGACGGCACCGACCGCGCCGACGCCGCGCACCCGGAGCGCGACGGGCCCACGCCCCGCGCCGAGGCGGACCGCAGCGAGCCCCCGGGCCGCGCCAGGGCGGCCCGCGGCGCGCACCCGGACCGTGCCCGGACGGCGCGGCCCCTGATGACCTACACCCTGATCGGCTGCTGCTGCCTGGTCTTCCTGATCGGGCCGGCCTCCGGCTTCGTCCCCTCCTACGGTACGGGGCAGGCGCTCCAGGAAGCCCGGTCGGCCTACTTCAACCAGTGGGGCGTGGTGCCCCGCGCACTGCTCAGTGGTGCCGTACGCCCGCTCACGACGCCGCTGACCGCGCTGTTCCTGCACGGCAATTGGCTGCATCTGCTCGGCAACCTGCTCTTCCTGTTCGTCTTCGGCGGCCTGGTCGAGCAGCGCATGGGGCCGGTCCGCTTCACCCTCTTCTATCTGGGCGCCGGCTATGTGGCCATGCTCTGCTACGCGGCGGCCCATCCCGCCTCGGGTGAGACGCTGGTCGGCGCCTCCGGGGCGATCTCGGCGGTACTGGGCGCCTTCCTCCATCTGCATCCGCACACCCGGGTGACCAGTGTCTTCCCCTTCCTGCTCTTCCTTCCGCTGCGCTTCCCCGCCTGGGTGGTGCTGCTGTTCTGGCTGACCCTGCAGTGGCTGTCCGCCAGGCAGGACGGCGACGGACCCGGCGTCGCCCACCTGGCCCATGTGGTGGGTTTCACGCTGGGCTTCCTGTATGCCTGGCTCCACTACCGCCGGGCTAAAGTGACCGGGCCAACCCCGGCGTCAGAGGGAGAGACCCCACCGTGATCACTTCCATCGTCCTCATCCGGACGAGCACCGACCGCATCCCCGAGATCGCCGAGCAGATCGCCGCCATCGAGGGCGTCAGCGAGGTCTACTCCGTCACCGGTGCGCACGATCTGATCGCCATGGTCCGCGTCGCCCAGCACGACGACCTCGCCGACATCATCCCCGGCCGGATCAGCAAGGTCCCGGGCGTCGAGTCCACCGAGACGCACATCGCCTTCCGTACCTACTCCCAGCACGACCTGGAAACCGCCTTCGCCATCGGTCTCGACGCCTGACCGGGTCCGCATCGCCCGCGGCGGTGTCGATGAACGTTTCCTCATCCGCGCTTCATCACCGGGCACCGGTGGGCACGGCAGCGTGGCCCGTATGGCCTTCTCACACCGCATCGCGACGCTCACGGCCGTGGTGGCGATCCCGCTGGGCATCGCCGCCACCAGTTACGCGCTGACCGACAGCCCGGACCCGCCCAAGCCGCCCGCGAAGGTCGAACTGGACAGCGAGAGCCCGTCCAACGGGAGCCCGTCCGCTCAGAGCCCGGACCCGTCCTCCTCCCCTTCGCAGGGCTCGCCCCGGCCGTCCGGGGACGAGACGGTCGGACCGCCCGCCACCGACGACACGAGCGACGATGACCGTAGCGAGGAAACGGACGACCGCAACGACGACGGCGGCCGGGACGAACGCGACGACTCCGGCGGCCGGGACGACGGCGGCGAGGACGGCTGAGAGCGCAGCCGGCGGCCCCGCGCGGCGGCCGTGGATCTCGGCCCGCGTCCGCATCCTGCTGTGGCTGCTGGCGGTCATGGCGGTGGCGCTCGGCACCGTCGCCACCACCACCAGGTCGATCCTGGTGCGGGACGTCGAACAGCGGGTGACCCGGCTGCTGGAGCAGGAGACCGGCGAGTTCGCCAACTTCGTCGAACGGGGCCAGGACCCTCGCACCGGGCGCCCCTTCACCGAGGCCAGGCGGCTGCTGAAGGTCTTCTTGGAGAGGCAGTACTCCGACCCGGACGAGGAACTGCTGGGTGTGGTGCGCGGCAAGGTGATCCGGCAGAGCCGGGACATCCCCTCCGCGCTGCCGCTGTACCAGGACAGGGCGGCGCTGCGCCGTATCACCTCGGGCGAGCGGCGCAGCGGCGTGCTGCACAGGCCGCAGGGCGAGGTGCGCTGGGCGCGCGTCGCGATCGAGCCGGGCGGCGGCTCGCCGTCGGGCACCTTCGTCGTCGCCATCCACGCCGACCGTGAACAGGCGGGGCCCGAGACGGTCTTCCGCATCCTGCTGGCCATATCCGGCGTCGCACTGCTGCTGACCTGCGGCATAGGCTGGGCCGTGGCGGGCCGCATCCTGGCTCCCGTACGGCTGGTGCGGACGACGGCGGCGCAGTTGACCGAGCAGGATCTGACCCGGCGCATCCCGGTGCGCGGCCGGGACGACATCTCGGCCCTGGCCGAGACCTTCAACGCCATGCTGGACCGACTGGAGCGGGCCTTCGCGGCGCAGCGCCAGTTCGTGGACGACGCCGGGCACGAGCTGCGCACCCCCATCACCATCGTGCGGGGACATCTGGAGCTGATGGGAGACGGTCCGCGGGAGCGGGAGGAGACCGTGCGGGTCGTCACCGACGAGCTGGACCGGATGAGCCGCATCGTGGAGGACCTGCTGCTGCTCGCCAAGGCCGAGCGGCCGGACTTCGTCACCCCCGAACCGGTGGAGCTCGCCGAGCTGACGGCCGATGTCTTCGTCAAGGCGCGCGCGCTGGGCGAGCGGGCATGGCAGCTGGCCGAGGTGGCGGAGGGCACGGTGCGGCTCGACCCGCAGCGCGTCACCCAGGCGATGGTGCAGCTGGCACAGAACGCCGTCCAGCACACCGCCCGGGGCACGGCCGTACGCATCGGTTCGAGGCGCTGCCCCACCAGGCGCACGGTCGAGCTGTACGTCGCCGACAGCGGGCCCGGCGTCGGCGGGGCGGACGCCGAGCTGATCTTCGAACGCTTCCGCAGGGGCACCGCCCGGCGCGGCTCGCGCGGCAGCGGCGCCGGGCTCGGGCTCGCCATCGTGAAGGCCATCGCGGAGGGACATCCCTCAGGCCGGGTGGAGCTGCGGACCACGACGGGCGGCGGGGCCACTTTCGTGCTCGTCCTGCCCGAGGCGGTGCCGGACCGGCCGAAGCAGGAGGAGGAAGAGCGATGACGCGGGTGCTGATCGTGGAGGACGAGGAGCGGATCGCCGCGTTCGTGGAGAAGGGGCTGCGCGCCAGCGGCTTCACCACGACGGTCGCCGCCGACGGGGACACCGCCTACGACTACGCCCACACCGGCGGTTTCGACCTGGTCATCCTCGACATCGGGCTGCCGGGCCGGGACGGTTTCACCGTGCTGCGGCAGCTGCGCGAGGCACGGGTGACGGTGCCGGTGATCGTGCTGACCGCGCGGGACTCGGTACGCGACACGGTCGCGGGGCTGGAGGGCGGCGCGGACGACTGGATGACCAAGCCGTTCCGCTTCGAGGAACTGCTGGCCCGGGTGCGGCTGCGGCTGCGCACGGCGGCACGGGAACCGGAGATCACCGTGCTGCGCAGCGGCGAGCTGTCACTGGACCTGCGCACCCGCCGGGCCCGTGCGGGCAGCCGGACGGTGGACCTGACGGCGCGGGAGTTCGTTCTGCTGGAGCTGTTCCTGCGCCACCCCGGGCAGGTGCTGTCGCGGGAGCAGATCCTCTCGCACGTGTGGGGCTACGACTTCGACCCCGGCTCCAACATCGTGGACGTGTATGTGCGCGCCCTCCGCAAGAAGCTGGGCGCCGAGCGGGTGGAGACGGTACGCGGGATGGGATACCGGCTGCCTTGAACCGGGCCGGGCGGGCCGGATGAAACCCCCTTCATCGAGCGCTCATCGACGGCTCACCGCCGGGCCGAAGACTCGCAGGCATGACAGCGTCCGTCACCGGGCCGTCCGTCCGGAAGGCCCTCTCCCCCGCCACCCTCTGCGCGCTCTGCGTCGGGCTGAGCCTGTGCGCACTGCTCGCCGTCCCCGGCAACTTCCCCGGGCTGGGCGGGCAGGCGCGGCTGACCCTGGCCGTCTTCGCCCTGACGACGTGCGCGTGGATCGGCACTCCGATCGACGACACCTATGTCGCGCTCGGCGGGGGGCTGGCGCTGGCCGCGACCGGGGTGATCAGCTCCGAGACACTGTTCGGCACCCTGGGCGACGCCACGGTCTGGCTGCTGATCTGCGCGTTCGTCCTCGCGGCGGCCGTTACGCGCACGGGGCTGCCGACGCGGGCGGCCGCCTTTCTGGTCAGCGGCGCCCGATCGGTGCGGCAGCTGGTCCATCTGACGACCGCGGCGCTGGTGGTGAGCGCGTTCGCGATACCCGCCACCTCGGGGCGGGCGGCGCTGGCACTGCCCGTCTTCCTCGCGCTCGCCGCCGCCCTGCGGGAGCGGGTGCGCCTGGTGGTGATGCTCGCGCTGCTCTTCCCCACCGTCATCCTGCTGTCCGCTGTGGCGACGCTGATCGGCGCGGGCGCGCATCTGATCACCGTCAGCGTGCTGTGGGAGTCGACGGGGCAGCACATCGGCTTCACCCGGTGGCTGCTGCTGGGCCTGCCGCTGGCCGTCGCCTCCTCGCATCTGGCGGCCGAGGCGGTGCTACTGACCACCACGCGGCGGGCTGATCGGCGCGAGGGGGTACGCGTCACCGTCGAGGACATCCAGCAGCACTCCACGACCCGGGTCACCGGGCCGCTGTCCCCGCCCCAGGCCCGTTCGGCGCTGCTGCTCGGCACGGTCGTCGTGCTGTGGTGCGCGGAGCCGCTGCACGGGGTCCCGCCCTCGCTGGTCGCGCTGATCGGCGCCGTGGTCGCCGCCTCGCCCGCGCTGGGCACGGTCGGGCTGAAGGACGCGCTCAAGACGGTGCCGTGGTCGCTGCTGCTGTTCATGGCCGCGACGATGGCGATGGGCGTCGCCCTGTCGGCCTCGGGTGCCGCGCAGTGGCTGGTGGGCGGGTTGCCCGGTGGCGCGGCCGTACCGCCATGGGCGTTCCTCTCGGGTGTCGTGGTGGTGAGCACGGCGGCGCATCTGCTGCTGCAGTCGCGGTCGGCGCGCTCCAGTGTGCTGGTGCCGCTCGTGGTCGCCGCGGCGGCGGGGGCGGGCGTCAACCCGGTGTCGGCCGCGCTCGCCTCCACGGCGGCGGCCGGCTTCTGCCACACGCTCCCCGCCTCGGCCAAGCCCGTGGCCCTCTTCGCCGACCTCCCCGAGACCCCCACCTACACACCGCGCGACCTGCTGCGGCTGTCCGCCGTCCTGGCACCGCTGACGGCGCTGCTGGTCGTGGTGTTCGCCCTGGCGGTCTGGCCGCTGCTCGGCGTTCCCGTGCGCTGAGCCGTACCGCCCTCCCTTCCTCCACTCCCATCCAGGAGCTTCGGATGCCGTTCCACTTCGCTCTCGCACCCAGCGGATTCAAAGAATCCCTCTCCGCGCGGCAGGCCGCCGAGGCCATGGCCGCAGGCGTCCGCAGAGTCGCGCCGGAGGCCACGCTCGACCTGATACCGCTGGTGGACGGCGGCGAGGGCACGGCCGAGGCGCTGGCCCTGGCGACCGGCGGCCGACTGGTGCACCGTGCGGCGACCGGCCCGGTGGGTGAGCCGGTGCCCACGCACTTCGCGCTCCTGGGCACGTCCGGGACGCTCGGCACACGTCCCACCGCGGTGGTGGAGATGGCCGCGGTCGCGGGTCTCTCCCTGGTTCCGGCGGACCGCCGCGATCCGGGGGCGACGACCACGTACGGGGTCGGGGAGCTGATCCGGGCGGCGCTGGAGACCGGGGTGCGCCGGGTGATCGTCGGATGTGGCGACTCCGGCACCTCGGACGGCGGCGCCGGAGCGCTGCAGGCGCTGGGCGCGCGGCTGCTGGACGCGGACGGCGTGGAGCTGCCACCCGGCGGAGCCGCTCTGGCGCGGCTGGACCGGATCGATCCGTCCGGTCTCGACCCCCGGCTGGCGCAGACCGAACTGCTGGCCGCCTGCAATCCGTTCAACGTGCTGTGCGGGCCCTCGGGTGTGGCCGGGGTGTTCGGGCCGCAGAAGGGCGCGACGCCCGCCCAGGTGCGGTCGCTGGCGGCGGCACTGGAGCGGTGGGCGACGGTGCTGGCGCGGGATCTGAGCCACAGCAGGGCGGCAGTCGACCTGCGCACCGGTCCCGGTACGGGCGCCTCCGGCGGCCTGGGCGCCGGTCTGGCCGCGCTCGGCACCCGGCTGCTGCCCCGTTTCGAGGTGCTGCTCGACCACCTCGACCTGGATGCCCGGCTCGCCCGCGCCGACCTCGTCCTGACCGCCGAGGGCTCCTTGGACCGGCAGACCGCGCGCGGCAAGGTGCCCGCCGAAGTCGCCCGCCGCGCCAAGGGGTTCGGCAAGCCGGTACTGGCGCTGGCCGGCACCCTGGGCGAGGGCGCCGACGAGACCCGCGCCACCGGCATCGACGCCTACCGCTCCATACTCCCCGCGCCGCTCGCCCTCTCCGACGCCCTCGCGCTGGCGCCCCGCCATCTGGCCGACGCCACCGAACACGCCGTCCGCATGGTGCTGCTGGGCACCCGGCTCCCCGTACGGCGGCAGCTGACCGGGGCCGGTAGCGTGGGGGAATGAGCACGGGGCAGGTTGCGACGACCACACTGTGGCGGCCCACCGGGCCGGCGGAGCTGGAGCTGGTACGGGAGCTGGGGTGGCGGGCGTGGCCGCCGCGGTTGCCGGAGCAGCCGATCTTCTATCCGGTGCTCAACGAGGACTACGCCGTGCGGATCGCTCGGGACTGGAACGTCAAGCACGACGGGGCGGGGTATGTGACCCGGTTCGAGGTCGACACGGAGTTCCTCACGCGCTATCCCGTCCAGCAGGCGGGTGGCGAGACCATCCTCGAACTGTGGGTCCCGGCCGAGGAGCTGGCGGAGTTCAACGCGCACATCGTCGGGACGATCGAGGTCGTGCACGAGTTCCGGTGAACTGACGCACCGACGGGGATGGACTCTCCCTCCGTGGGAGAGTCCATTGTTGTCCCGTGAACGACGACCACCTGTTGTCCATCGGACAGTTCGCCCGCCTGGCCCGGCTCAGCGTCAAACAGCTGCGGCACTACGCCGACCTCGGCCTGCTGCCTCCCGCCCGGGTGGATCCCGCCACCGGGTACCGCTACTACCGCGCCGGTCAGGCCCGCGACGCGCTGACCGTCGGGCTGCTGCGCTCCCTCGACGTGCCGTTGCCCGTCGTCGCGGAGGTGCTGCGCGGGGAACCCGACGCCGACGGCGCGCTGGCGGCCGTGCGCGACCAGCTCGACGAGGAGCTGGCCCGGCGGCAGCAGAGCCTCGCCGCGCTGGAACGGATCCTGGAGCGAGGGCTGCCCGGCGCCGACACCGCCGAGGTCACCCTCCGCGAGGAGCCCCCGCAGCGGGTCGCTCTCGTACGGGACGTCGCCTCCTCGCCGTTCGGCATCGGGCGGGTCACCTCGCAGTGTGTGGCCCGGCTGCTGCCGCTGCTCCCGCGCGACCGCCCTCCCCGGCTCACCGGGCTCTTCCCCCTCGACATGGGCGAGCAGATCCCGATCACGATCACCGCCGCGCTGGAGGAGGGGGCCCTGGCGCCGGAGTCCGCCGCGGTCGACCTGCTGCCCGGCGGGATGTTCGCCTGCGCCACCCACCTGGGCCCGTACGCGCAAATGCCGCTGACCGCGCACGCCCTGCTGGCCTGGTGCGCCGAGCACGGCCACGACCCCGCCGGGCCGCTGCGTGAGGTCTACGTCAGCGACCCCGCCGGCACCCCACCCGAGCAGCTCGTCACCTACCTGCTGGTTCCGGTGCACGAGACGCCTCAACCGAACGGCACGCTCGTATGAAGACCGATACCGCTTCCTGGTACACCGCCGCCGACGACCCCGAGCCGGCCGAGTTCGGGCCCGTGCGCGGTCTGGAAGTCACCGGGCGGGGGACGGGGTCTCGGCCCGGTGACCATCCGCCGGGTGCTCTCGGCGAGCCCGGTGACCGCCCACTCGGTCGCCACGTACCCAACGCAAACCCGCAGTACGGCCGTTGAACCCCGCCCTCTTGGAACTGCCCCCGCTTGCGGCAGGCCCGCGACTCGCGCGGCCGGAATCACACCTCGCTGCCGGACCGTTCGCCCTCCTCTTCCTCCGCTGTCACCCCCAGCTCCCGGAGGAACGCCGTGCCTGCCGGGGTGAGGCGGGTGGCGCTCCACACCAGGCGCTCCTCGCGTTGCGGACCGTCGCGTACGGGCAGGACGCGCACGCCGGAGAGCTGGGAGACGAAGGCGGAGGGGAGCAGGGTGATGCCCATGCCGTTGCGGACGAGACCGACCAGGAACTCCCAGTGCGAGACCTCGAAGGCGACCTCACGGTGCAGTCCGGCCGCCGCGAAGATCTCCTCCGTCTGGGCGCGGGCATGGCTGCCGGCGGCGAAGTCGACGAAGGTCTCCTCGGCGAGCCGGGCCAGCTCCAGCGGTTCCCGCGTTCCCTCCTGTGCGAGCGGATGGTCGGGGGCGACCATGACGACGTGGTGGTCGCGCACCAGGGTGCGGCTGCGGACACCCTTGGTGCGGAAGGCCGGGGTGACGCCGAGGAACGCCAGGTCGAGGGTGCCCCGGCGGACCTCTTCGACCAGCATCTCGCTGCGGCTGGACGTCAGACTGATACGCACCTGCGGATAGCGGGTGTGGAAGTCGCGGAGCAGCCGTGGCAGGTCGACGGAGGCGATGGTGCTGATCGCGCCGAGGGCGAGGGTGCCGCGGATCTCGCCGGTGGCCGCCGCGACCTCGGCGGCGGCCCGCTCGGCGGCCTCCAGCGACTGCCGGGCGGCGGGCAGGAACACCTCACCGGCCGGGGTGAGCGCCACCCGCCGGCTAGTACGGTCGAACAGCCGGGCGCCCAACTCCTTCTCCAGCTTGGCAAGCTGGTGGCTGAGCGCCGACTGGACGACATGGCAGCGCTCGGCGGCGCGGGTGAAGCCACCGGTCTCGGCGACGGCGACGACGTAGCGCAACTGCTGAAGTTCCATGTGCGCACCCTAGCCCCGATCGATCGCGCTGCACGATCGCTCGCATGACAAGGATGTGTTGGACTCATCGATGGCGTCCGCCGCAGTCTGAATCCATGACCGAAACAGCCCTCGGCACCTCCTCGGCGAGACCCGCCCGTACCAGCCCGGACCCCGCTGCCGCCGCACCCGGCCGGGGCCTGCTGCTCCTGATGGCGGTCGCCACCGGACTCTCCTGTGCCGGCAACTACTTCGCCCAGCCGCTCCTCGACCTCATCTCCCGCGACCTGCATATCGGCACCACCCTCGCGGGACTGCTGGTGACCGCCTCCCAGGCCGGATACGCGCTCGGCCTGCTGCTGATCGTTCCCCTCGGGGACGTCCTGGACCGGCGCCGGCTGGCCGTGGGACTGCTGGCGGCCACCGCGCTCCTCCTCGCACTGACGGCCGCCGCCCCCAACGGACCGCTGCTGCTGGCGGGCACCGTGGCCGTGGCACTGACGGCGGTCGGCGCACAGGTCGTCGTCGGCTACGCGGCAGCCCTCGTACCGGAGGAGGCACGCGGACGGGCGGTGGCCACCGTGATGTCCGGGGTGCTGCTGGGCGGGCTGCTCGCCCGTACCGTCTCCGGCGCGCTGGCCGGACTCGGCGGATGGCGCACCGTGTACTGGGTCAGCGCGATACCCGTCGCCGTGATGGCCGTACTGCTGCACCGCTACCTGCCGCGCGTACGGTCGACGGCCCGGCTGTCCTACCCCGCGCTGCTGCGCTCCTCCCTCGCCCTGCTGCGCCAGGAGCCGCTGCTGCGCCACCGCTCGCTGCTCGGCGGCCTCTCCCTCGCCTCGTACAGCGTGCAGCTCACCGCGCTCACCTTTGTGCTGGCCCGCCCGCCCTACGACTGGTCGGAGGGAGCGATCGGACTCTTCGGGCTGCTCGGCGCCGTCGGCGTCCTGGCGATGACCTTCGCCGGGCGGCTCAACGACCGCGGTTTCGTCCAGCACGTGACCGGGTCCGGCATCGTCCTGCTCGGCGGCGGCTGGCTGCTGCTCCTGGCAGGTGAACGCTCCCTTCTGTGGCTGTCGGTGGGCATCGTCGCGCTCAACGTCGGCCAGCAGGCCGTGCTCAACAGCAGCCAGACGGTGCTGTACGCGCTGCGCCCCGAAGCCCGCAACCGCCTCAACTCCGTCTTCATGACCAGCTTCTTCGTCGGCGGCGCCACCGGCTCCGCGCTGACCGCCGTGGTGTGGACCCACGCCGGCTGGAGCGGCGTGTGCCTGCTGGGCACCGGACTGGCCGCCGCCGCGCTGGCAGTGTGGGGCCTGGAGCGGGTGCGGGCGAAGCACTGACCTGGCAGATCCCACAACCGACTGCCGACCCCGGCGGTCGATCCCCCTTCGCTCACTCGGGAGTTGAACACCATGCGGATACTCGTCTTCGGCGCGGCAGGGAACGTCGGCAGCCGGGTCGTCACCGAGGCCCTCTCGCGCGGCCACCGGGTCACGGCCGTCGTCCGCGACCCGGTCCGCTTCCCCGCCCTGCACCCTGGGGACACCTCCCGGCCGAAGGCTGGGGGAAGAGCGGCCCGAGCACCACCGGGAGCGGTTCACGGTGGCCTACTGAGCTCGGTTCGCGGCGCGCTCGGCGGAATCCGGGACACAGCGGCCGTCCTCCGTACGGTAGGTCCAGCGCGCCCCGTCACGCACCAACTCCCGGACGGCGGTGACGAACCGGTCCACGTGCTCGTCGGGCGTTCCGGCGCCGAAGCTGACGCGGATCGCGTTCAGCGCGGGCGTCCCCCCGGCCGCCCCGCACTCGCCCGGGGTGTCGCCCCGCTGCCCGAGCAGGGTGCGCAGCAGCGGATGCGCGCAGAACAGACCGTCCCGGACGCCGATCCCGTACTCGGCCGAGAGCGCCGCCGCGAAGTGCGAACTGTTCCACCCCTCGACGACGAAGGAGACCACGCCGACCCGGTCGGCGTCCTCACCGAACAGGGAGAGGACCTTCACCTCGGGAAGGTCGGCCAGACCCCTGCGGAGCCGGCCCAGCAGCTCCTCCTCGCGGGCGGCGAGACGGTCGAACCCCGCCTCGGCCAGCGCCCGGCAGGCCGAAGCGATGGCGTAGGCACCGATGACATTGGGCGAGCCCGCCTCGTGCCGCGCCTCGCTTCGCTGCCACTCCACCTCCACGGTGCCGTCGTCGGTGCGGGACACTCGGCGGCTCGCGCCACCGCCCGCCAGATACGGCTCCGCGGCGCGCAACCAGTCGGCGCGCCCCGCCAGCACTCCCGCACCGAAGGGCGCGTACAGCTTGTGCCCGGAGAACGCCACCCAGTCCGCCTCCAGTTCCGTCAGGCTGACCCGGCGGTGCGGGGCGAGCTGCGCGGCGTCCAGCACCAGCCGCGCCCCGTGCCGGTGCGCGGCGCGGGCCAGCGCCCGCACCGGCCACACCTCGCCGGTGACGTTCGAGGCGCCCGTCACACAGACCAGCTTCGGCCCGGCGGGCGCCGCGTGCAGCGCCGACTCCAGCGTGGCGACGGCCGCTTCGGGCGAGCGCGGCGCGTCCAGATACGTCACGTCGTGCGCGCGCCACGGGAGGAGGGAGGCATGGTGCTCGGTCTCGAACACGAACACCCTGGTCCCCTCGGGCAGCGCCGCCGCCAGCAGATTGAGGGAGTCGGTCGTGGCCCGGGTGAAGACCACCTGGTCGCCCTCACGGCAGCCGAGGAACTCGGCGACGGTGCGCCTGCTGTTCTCGAACAGCTCCGTCGACAGCTGCGAGAGGTGACCGGCGCCGCGGTGCACGCTGCCGTAGTACGGCGCGTACGCCGCCACGTCGTCCCACACGCGCTGCAGCGCGGGCGCGCTCGCCGCGTAGTCCAGCGCCGCGTAGGGGGCTTCGCCCCCGGTGACGAGCGGCACCTGAACGTCGCGGCCCAGCACCGGCAGTACCTCATCGGTACGGGAGTCGACGGACACGGAGGAACAAGAAGGGGCAAAAGTGGCGGTGAGCGACATGGCGGTACTCCTGGCAAGGTGAAGGCAGTCAGCGGCAAGGGGGAATCACGGCATGGCGACGTCGTGTGCGGGTCGCCTGTCGGCGTGACAGATGCTGGTCGCCTGACGGCGTGAAGAGGCCGGCCGGCGGAACAGTGGAGGGCCGGGGGCGTGGAAAAGTGCCGCCCGTCGGCCCTAGCGCATTCGCTTGCTCACAGAAGACTCCCTCGTAGACCAGGACCCCTGGCGGAGAGGGATCCGCGCTTGCCGTAGACCTTGCTGTCCTACGGCCTGGTCATCACCCGGGGCACCCCGCCACGGACGGAGGGTTGCCGGACAGCGGGCCGGGGCCTTGGTCGCTGTCGCTCGTGACCTGCGAGGGAGTATGCCACAGGCTTTTCGGCCCCACCATCGCCCCGTCCACCATGTGGACGGGGCGCTTCCTCGCCGCCGCCCCCTGTTGTGGCCGCACGCCCTCGCTCCGCGGGGTGCGCCGCCCCCTGTTGTGGGGGCACGCCCCCTGGGTTCTCCGGCTGCCGCCGCCCCTGCTTGTGGGGGCACGCCCCCTGGGTTCTTCGGCTGCCGCCGAGGGGTCGTGTCGGGGGGCTCTGCCCCCCGACGGCCCCCCGCTAGGTGGGCTTCGCCCCCCCTAGAACCCCCCTTCCGCAACCAGGCAAGCCATTGCCTTACATGGAATCCGCCCGTGCGTTACTGCCCCCAATCCGGCCGGTGACGACCCTGCGGGTCGAGTGTTGGTGCCACTCCGCCCGCACCGGCGTTACCGGCAACGCCGGGTGGGAGGGACGCCGAAATTGCGTTGCCGGTGTCTCCTTCGCGGGAGGAGTCGCACCAGCGACGCTCCCGCAGGGTCGCCACCGGCGGGTCCAAGGACCTCAAGTCGATGGGGGACTTCACGTAAGGCAATGGCTTTTGTGATTGCGGAAGGGGGGTCCTAGGGGGGCGGAGCCCACCTAGCGGGGGGTGTAGGGGGGCGGAGCCCGCCCTACGCCTGTCCGGCGAGGACCGGGGGCTTGGGGGCAGAGCCCCCAACACCAGGGAGGGGGCTCCCTCCCAGCCGGGAGCGGGAGGTCAGGGTGGTGGTTACAGCGGGGTGAGCCCCCAACGGCGCGGCCACCACATCGGCACCGGCGGCAGCCAGCCGATCGGCGAAGAGACCGGGAGCCAGCAACCAGCCGGCGACGGCCACCCGAGCGGCTCCCTCCCCCCGCAACCGGGCGACCTCCTCCGCAACGGCGGGCTCCGCGGTGGCGGCCCACGCCACCGGCACGGACCGCCGCAGGAGGCGACCGAGCCGCCGTGCCATGGCGCGGGCCTCGGCGCGGGCGCCGGGGTCGGAGGAGCCGGCGGCGGCGAGCAGCACGGCGTCGCCCTCCTGGACGCCGGCCTCGGCGAGCCGGTCGACGAGTGCGGGCAGCAGCGCGGGGTCGGCCCCCAGCGCGGGTGCGACGGTCACATCGCCGGCCCGCCCCGCGGCAGCGACCTGCGCGGGAATGTCGACCCGCACGTGGTAGCCGGAGGCGAGAAAGGCAGGCACGAGTGTGACGGGGCCCGGTAGCCGGGCGAGGGCTTCCGCGATGGTCGGACCCCGTACGTCTGCGTAGGCGACGGCGACCGGCTGCCCGAGCCGGGCGGCGACCCCGTCGGCCAGTTCCCTGACGGTGCGGACGCCGGCGAGGTGCCGGGTGCCGTGGGCGACGAGCAGCACGGTCATATGTCGGCCTCGCAGACGGCAGCGGGGTCGAGGGCGATGCGGTAGCCGCGTTTGGTGACGGTCTGGACGACCGAGGAGGCCCCCAGCGAGGTGCGCAGCCGGGCGACGGCGGCTTCGACGGCGTGCTCGTCGGTGCCGCCGCCGGGCAGGTACGGCAGCAGGTCGGCGCAGGACATCACCTGTCCGGGGTGGCGGGCGAGGGCGCGCAGTATGGCCATGGGCCCGGGGCTGACGGGCCGCAGTTCGCCGTCGAGCAGCGCGGCCCAGCCGCGTACTTCCAGCGTGTGCCCGGCGGCGGGCAGGGTGGGCGCGGAGGCGGGCAGCCGTTCGCCGAGCAGCCGGACGAGGGCGCCGACCCGGAAGCGGTCGGGCCAGTAGGCGGGGATGTCCCGTGCGAGCAGGGGCGCGGCGGTGACGGGGCCGACGCAGGCGACCTGGGTGCGGCCGCGCAGTGCCCGGGTCAGCTCTTCGGTGCGGCCGCCTTCCTCGGCGCGGGCGTACATCCCGGCGGCGGCCAGTGCGCTGGTGAAGGTGACGGCGTCCACGCCGCCGCCCAGCACGGCGTCGATGAGCCGGTCGAGGGGGCCGGGGTCGAGGGGGCCCGTCCAGCGGTAGACGGGCACCGGTACGACCTCGGCACCGGCGCCGCGCAGCGCGTCGATGAAGTCGCGCAGTGGTTCGCCGTGCAGTTGGACGGCGACGCGCAGTCCGTCGAGGTCGTCGCGGGCCAGCAGGCGTTCGAGGACCTCGGTGGAGGATTCGGAGGCCGGGGACCAGGCTTCGCGGAGCCCGGCGGCGCGCAGCGCACCGCATGCCTTGGGGCCGCGGGCCAGCAGTTCGCTTCGGCCGAGGGCGCCGCGCAGGGCTTCACCCTCGCCCCAGCCGTCGGCGGCCTCCATCCAGCCTCGGAAGCCGATGCCGGTGGTGGCGACGGCCACGTCCGGTGGGCGGGCCACCAGCTGTTTGGTGGCGTCGCGCAGCTCTTCGTCGTCGGCGAGCGGGACGATGCGCAGCGCGGGCGCGTGGACGACCTCGGCGCCGCGGCGTTCCAGCAGCGCGCCCAGTTCCTCGGCCCGGCGCGCGGCCGTGACCGCCACGGTGAACCCGGCCAGCGGGGGGACGGGTCCCGTGCGGTTCCGCGACGGGTCAGGTGCCGACACCGCGTCTCCTTCCAGTGCTCTCCCGGATGCTGCCTGGTGTTCATCCTCCCCCGACCAGCGTTTCCACCGTGTTTCGCCGGGTCGAGACCTCGATCACCGGGCCGGTCAGCCGCACGTCGTGGACGGGGAGCCGGACGTCTTCGGCGTCCAGGCAGCGGCCGGTCGCCAGCTCGAAGGTCTCCTTGCCGAGGGGGCCGGTGACGACGGGGACGCCCTCCCGGTCGCCGACGATGCCGTGGCAGATGACGGGTGCCCCGCTGAAGGGGTCGAGATTCCCGACGGCGTGCACCTCGCCGGTGTGCAGCCGGAACAGGGCGACGGCGCTGCCGTCGGGCAGCAGTGCGGCGCGGCCCTGTTCGACGGGGAGCGCGTCCAGCGGGCAGACGGCGGACCAGTCGGTCGGGGGGCTGGTGGTCATGGTGTTCATGGTGCTGGTGGCGGTCATGGTGGTCACCTTTCTGCCGGCGGGGGCGGGGGTCTTCATCGGGCGCCCGCCCCGTCGGCGGCGGGCAGCTGCGGCATACCGAGGGACACCGGGCCCGGCACCGGTACCGGCTGTTCCCGCTCGACGGCGAAGGAGATCGCCGGGTCGGGGGTGTCGGGGGCGTTGACGAAGGAGGTGAAGCGGGCCAGTTTCGCCGGGTCCTCCAGGACGCCGCGCCACTCGTCGCGATAGTCGGCGACGTGCCGTTCCATGGCGGCGTCGAGTTCGGCGCAGATGCCGAGCGAGTCGTCCATGACGACGGCCCGCAGGTGGTCGAGGCCGCCTTCGAGGGCTTCGAGCCAGGCGGCGGTGCGCTGCAGGCGGTCGGCGGTGCGGACGTAGAACATCAGGAAGCGGTCGATGGTCCGCACCAGCGTGTCGTGGTCGAGGTCGGAGGCGAGGAGTTCGGCGTGCCGGGGGGTGAAGCCGCCGTTGCCGCCGACGTACAGGTTCCAGCCCTGCTCGGTGGCGATGATGCCGAAGTCCTTGCTGCGGGCCTCCGCGCACTCGCGGGCGCAGCCGGAGACGCCCGCCTTGAGTTTGTGCGGGGCGCGCAGTCCGCGGTAGCGCAGCTCCAGTTCGATGGCGAGGCCGACGGAGTCCTGGACGCCGTAGCGGCACCAGGTGGAGCCGACGCAGGACTTCACCGTGCGGACGGCCTTGCCGTAGGCGTGCCCCGACTCGAAGCCCGCGTCGGTGAGCCGGCGCCAGATGGCGGGGAGCTGTTCGAGGCGGGCGCCGAGCAGGTCGATGCGCTGGCCCCCGGTGATCTTGGTGTAGAGGCCGAAGTCGCGGGCGACCTCGCCCAGCACGATGAGGCGGTTCGGGGTGATCTCGCCGCCGGGGACGCGGGGCACGACGGAGTAGGTGCCGTTGCGCTGCATGTTGGCCAGGTGGCGGTCGTTGGTGTCCTGGAGGCTGCCGCGTTCGCCGTCGAGGATGTGGGTGGCGCTGTCGCGGGAGGCGAGGATCGCGGCGACGGCGGGTTTGCACACGTCGCAGCCGCGCCCGCGCCCGTGTTCGGCCACCAGCTGCGAGAAGGTGGTGATGCCGGTGGCCGCGACGATCTCGAACAGTTCGGCCCTGGAGTGGTCGAAGTGCTCGCACAGCGCCTTGGACTGCTCGACGCCGGCTGCTTCGAGGATCTGTTTGAGGGCGGGGACACAGGAGCCGCAGCCGGTTCCGGCTTTGGTGCAGGACTTGAGCGCGGGCACGTCGGCGCAGCCCTGTTCGGTGATGGCCTCGGTCAACGCGCCCTTGGTGACGGCGTGGCAGCTGCAGATCTGCGCGCTGTCCGGCAGCCCGGCCACCCCTCCCCCGGCCCCCACGCCGCCTGCGGACTCCGGGGCCAGCAGGGTGGCGGGGTCGGCGGGCAGTGCGCTGCCGACCAGTGGGCGCAGCAGCGGGTAGCCGGAGGTGTCGCCGACGAGGATGCCGCCGAGCAGCGTCTTGGCGTCGTCGGAGACGACGAGTTTGCCGTAGGTGGCGGCGACCGGGTCGTTGAGGACGACTTCCAGCGCGCCGGGCGTGGTGGCGTGCGCGTCGCCGAAGGAGGCCACGCCGACGCCGAGCAGTTTGAGCTGGGTGGCGGTGTCGGCGCCGGGGAAGCCGGCCTCGCCGCCCAGCAGCCGGTCGGCGACCGTCTCGGCCATGGCGTATCCGGGTGCGACCAGTCCGAGGGTCCGCCCCTCGATGCAGGCGACCTCGCCGACGGCCCAGACGCGGGGGTCGGTGACCGAGCGGCAGGTCTCGTCCACGACGACTCCGCCGCGCTCCCCCACCTCCAGTCCCGCGTCCCTGGCGAGTTCGTCGCGGGGGCGCACTCCGGCGGCGAAGACCACCAGATCGGTCTCCAGGAAGGTGCCGTCGGAAAGCTCCACGCCACTGACGGCGCCGGTCTCCGGGTCGGTGAGCACCTGCTGGGTGCCGGTGCCGGTGTGCACGGTCACGCCCAGCTCGCCCACCATGCGGCCGAGCAGCGCGCCGCCGCCCTCGTCGAGCTGGACGGCCATCAGGTGCGGGGCCATCTCCACCACATGGGTGGCCAGCCCCAGCAGCCGCAGCGCGTTGGCGGCCTCCAGTCCGAGCAGTCCGCCGCCGACGACGACACCGCGCCCGGTGGTGGACTTGTCGGCCGCGGCGCGGATGGCGGCGATGTCGTCCAGGGTGCGGTAGACGAGGCAGCCGGGTGCTGTGGCACCGGGCAGCGGCGGGACGAACGGCCGGGAGCCGGTGGCCATGACGAGGGCGTCGTAGGGCACCCGGTCGCCGGAGGCGGTGAGTACGGTGCGCCCGGCGCGGTCGAGTGCGCACGCCGGGTCGCCCAGCCGCAGTCCGACCCGCTCGGGGTCGTGCTCGGGCAGCCGCAGGGCGCTCTCGTCGGCACCGTCGAAGCAGGAGGAGAGGGCCACCCGGTCGTAGGCGGGGCGGGGTTCCTCGGCGAGCACGGTGATCTGCCACTGGCGCTCCACGTCGCGGGAGTCGAGGGCTTCGACCAGTCGGTGGCCGACCATGCCGTGGCCGACGACGACGAGCCGGCGCATGGCCGAGGACCCGGTTTCGGTTTCAGGGCGTGCGTGGGTCATGGGAGTCACCTCGGGGCGGTCGTGGCGGGAGTGTCACGGCTGGAGAGCGGGTCGGTCTCGGCGAGCCAGGCGGCGAGCTTCTCGACGGCGCCGCGGCAGCCGCCGCAGCCGGTGGTGGCGCGGGTGGCGTCGGCCAGTTCGCGGGCCGATCGGGCGCCGTCGTACCAGGCGGAGCGCAGGGCGCCCTTGGTGACGCTGTTGCAGCGGCACACCATCGCGTGGTCGGGCAGCGCCTCGCCGGTCTCGCCGCCCCCCTCGGGCGGCAGTGCCCGGCCGAGCATCAGGGCGAGCCGGTCGGAGGGGGCGGGGGCGCCCTTGTCGTAGAGCTGGACGAGTCCGGCGGCCGCGTCGGGCACCCCGAGCAGGATGGCGCCGGTGACCCGGTCGCCGTGCAGCACCAGCTTGGCGTACCGCTCGCGGGTCGGGTCCTCCAGCCGCAGGACCTCGGGGCCGCCTTCGGCCGGGGCGTGCCCGGTGAGGCCGTCGTCCGTCACGAACGGGTCGCCCAGGCAGGCCAGTTCGATACCGGCCGCCTTGAGCCGGGTCACCCGCGGGGTGCCCAGGTAGCGGGCGTACGGGTCCTCGCCGGTGAGCCGTGCGGCCAGGACGCCCGCCTGTTCCCAGCCGGGCTGTATGAGGCCGGGTTCGGCGTCGGCGCAGTCGCCGAGGGCGTGGATGTCCGGGTCGGAGGTGGTGAGGGTGTCGTCGACGGCGATCCCGGCCGGGCCCACGTCCAGCCCGCACTCCTCGGCGAGGGCGGTGTCGGCGCGTGCGCCGGTGCACAGCAGCAGCCCGGCGGCGGGCAGTACGCTGCCGTCGTCCAGGTGCAGCCCCTTGCCCGGCTCCCAGCGCACCGCCGCGACGCCCAGCCGCTGTTCGACGCCGGTACGGTGCAGCGCGCGGCCCAGCACCCGTCCTGCGGGCGCGTCCAGTTGCCGGTCCATCACATGCGGCGCGGGGTGCACGACGGTCACGGCGACGCCGCGTGCCACCAGCGCGCGGGCCGCCTCCAGGCCGAGGACGCCGCCGCCGAGCACGGCGATGCGCGCGCCGACGGCCCGGGCCCGGTCGGCGAGGCGGCGCAGCCTGCGCGCGTCGGCGAGCGTTCGCAGCGCGGTGACGCCCCGCGCCGGCGCGCCGCTGTCGCCGTCCGCGCCGTCTTCCCGCAGTCCGGGCAGCGGGGGTACGGCGGTGCGGGCGCCGGTGGCCAGCACGAGCCTGTCGTAGGGGAGTCGCCGCCCGTCGGCGGTGGCGACGGTGCGGGCCGCGCGGTCGATGCCGACGACGGTGGTGCCGGTGGCGAGCGGGCTCGCGCCGGAGGGTTCCGGTGCCAGGTCGGCCTCGGTCAGCGAGCCGGACAGCAGCCCCGGTAGCAGTACCCGGTTGTAGCCGCCGACGGGTTCGGCGCCCAGTACGGTCATCCGCACCCGCCTGCTGGTCGGATCGCGCCGCAGCGTCTCCTCGTGCAGCCGTGCGCCGACCATGCCGTTGCCGACGACCACGACGTTCAGCGCCCGGTTCACGCGGCCTCCTCCCGGCTCGCGGTGCCCCGCCGGTCGGCGCGCTCCAGCCGTACGGCGCTCAGCTTGAACTCCGGCATCCGGCTCACGGGGTCGAGCGCGGGGTTGGTCAGCGCGTTGGCGGCGCCGTCGCCCGGGAAGTGGAAGGGCAGAAAGACGGTGTCGGGGCGCAGGCTCGGTACGCAGCGGGTGCGGGCGAGGGTGGCCCCGCGCCGCGAGACGATCCGGGCGGTGTCCCCGTCGTCGAGCCCGGCGCGGCGGGCCGTGTCGGGGTGCACCTCGACGTACGGCTCGGGTGCGGCGGCCAGCAGTTCGGGCACCCGGCGGGTCTGCGCGCCGGACTGGTAGTGCTGCAACTGCCGCCCGGTGGTGGCGTACAGCGGGTACTCGGTGTCGGGCAGTTCGGCCGCTTCCCGGTGCTCGACGGGCAGGAAGCGGGCGCGCCCGTCGGGGTGCGCGAACCGGTCGAGGAAGAGCCGCGGCGTGCCGCGGGTGCCCGCTTCGCCGTCCGCGCCTTCGGGTACGGGCCAGTAGACGGCCTCGCCCGCGTCCAGGTGTTCGGGGGCGGCGCCCGCGTAGTCGGCGGTGCCGCCCGCCGAGGCGCGGCGCAGTTCGTCGAAGACCGCACCCGCGTCGGCGGGGAACTCGTGCGCGGACCGGCCCAGCCGCAGGGCGAGGCCGTGCAGCACGTCCAGGTCGGTGCGTACGCCCGGCGGCGGGGTCCGGGCGGGGCGGCGGCGCAGGACGCGGCCCTCCAGATTGGTCATGGTGCCGGACTCCTCGGCCCACATGGTCACCGGGAGGACGACATCGGCGAGTTCGGCGGTCTCCGAGCGGAAGAAGTCGGCGACGACCAGCAGGTCCAGGGCGCGCAGCCGCTCGACGGCGCGGCGCGCCCGCGGTGCCGAGACCGCCGGGTTGGAGCCCATCACCAGCAGCGCCGCGGGTCCTTCGGGGGTGCCGAGCGCGTCCAGCAGCTCCCAGGCGCTGCGTCCGGCGCCGGGCAGCGACTCGGGCGGGACGCCCCAGATCCGGGCGATGTGGGCACGGGCCGCCGCGTCCTCGATGTGCCGGTAGCCGGGCAGTTGGTCGGCCTTCTGGCCGTGTTCGCGGCCGCCCTGCCCGTTGCCCTGGCCGGTCAGGCAGCCGTATCCGGAACCGGGGGTGCCGGGCAGGCCGAGCGCGAGGGCCAGGTCGATCCAGGCGGAGACGGTGTCCACGCCCTTGCTGTGCTGTTCGGCTCCGCGCCCGGTGAGGATGTGGGCGCGGCGGGCGCGGGCCAGGACGGCGGCGGCGCGGCGCAGTTCGGCGGCGGCCACCCCGGTCAGCCGCTCGGTACGCTCCGGCCACCAGCGCGCGGCGCACTGCCGTACGCCTTCCCAGCCCACCGTGCGCTCCCGCCGGTAGGCGGTGCGCTGCGGCGTGTCCAGATGGCCCTCCACCAGTGCGACGTGCAGCAGCCCCAGCGCCAGTGCCAGGTCCGTCCCCGGCGCCGGCTGCAGATGGATGCCCCCGCCGTCCAGCGCGGCCTGTGCGGTGGCCGTGCGGCGCGGGTCGACGACGATCAGCCGCGCGGGGTCGAAGTGGCCCATCAGCGGTGGCATGGTCTCGGCCGGGTTGGCGCCGACGAGCACCACGGCCTCGGAGTCGTCCAGGTCGGTGACGGGGAAGGGCAGCCCCCGGTCGAGTCCGAACGCCTTGTTTCCGGCCGCCGCGGCCGACGACATGCAGAACCGGCCGTTGTAGTCGATCTGCGAGGTGCCGAGCGCGATCCGGGCGAACTTGCCGAGCGCGTACGCCTTCTCGTTCGTCAGCCCGCCGCTGCCGAAGACCGCCACGGCGTCCGCGCCCCGCGCCTCACGCAGCGCGCCGAAGCGCCGGGCCACCAGGTCCAGGGCCTCGTCCCAGCCCGCCGCGCGGAGCGGTGCGCCCTTGGCGTCCCGGACGAGGGGGGTGGTGAGGCGCTCGGGCGAGTCCAGCAGCTGCGCGGAGGTCCAGCCCTTCTGACAGAGGCCGCCCCGGTTGGTGGGGAACTCGCGCGGGGCGAGAGTCAGTCCGCCCGCCGCGGGGCCGGGTGCGGCCTGCGGGGTGAGGGTCATGGCGCACTGGAGGGCGCAGTACGGGCAGTGGGTGGCGGTGGCGGAGACGGATGCGGAGGCGGTCGCGTCCAGGGGGTCGGCGGCCGGGGTCACGTCAGGCCCTCCGCTCGGTGCCGGCCGGCTCGGGCTTCGGCTGGGGCTGCGGCTCGAGCTCGGGCCCGGGCTCGGGCTGCGGTCGGGGTTCCGGCCGGCGCGCTCCGGCCGTCCGGTCGGCGCGCTCCGCAGCTGGCCGCCGTACGTACCCGGCCCAGGTCACGGCCAGGCACAGCAGATAGAAGGCGAGGAAGCCGGCGATGGCCGCGCTCGCGTCGCCCGTGTGCCGGTACGACTCGCGGAAGGCGAGGTTGATCGCCACGCCGCCCAGCGCGCCCACCGCTCCGGAGACGGCGATGACGGCACCGGAGAGCCTGCGCCCCTGGTTGCGGGCCTCGGCCGGGTCGGCGCCCGCCTCCACGGCGCTCTCGGCCCGCGCCGCGTAGAGGGCGGGGATCATCTTGTACGTCGACCCGTTGCCCAGCCCGGTGACGACGAACACCACGACGAAGACGGCGACGAACGCGGCGAACGATCCCGCCGCCGAGGCGGCCAGTACTCCCCCGGCGCCCACCGCCAGCGCGAGGAACGACCAGGCGGTCACCCGGGCCCCGCCGAACCTGTCGGCCATCCGGCCGCCCAGCGGCCGGGAGAGCGAGCCCAGCAGCGGTCCCAGAAAGGTGAGCGCCGCGGCCTGCGCCGGGCTCTTGCCGAACTCGTTCTGCAGCACCAGTCCGAAGGCGAAGCCGAAGCCGATGAAGGAGCCGAACGTCCCGATGTACAGCAGCGAGATGGTCCAGCAGTGGCGGTCGCGCACGGCGCTGCGGTAGGCGCCGTAGTCGGTACGGTTGGTGGCCAGGTTGTCCATCCGCCGGTGCGCCAGTCCGGCGGCCAGCAACAGGGCCGGGACGAACAGCAGCGGCAGCAGCTCCGGGTGCGCGGCCCCGGCGGTGGCCAGCACCGCCAGTCCGAGAAGCTGCACCGTGGCGACCCCGAGGTTGCCGCCCCCGGCGTTCAGCCCGAGCGCCCAGCCCTTCTCCCGCTCGGGGAAGAAGCCGTTGATGTTGACCATGGACGAGGCGAAGTTGCCCCCTCCCAGTCCGGAGACCGCCGCGCACAGCAGCAGCGCCCACAGGGGCGTCTCCGGCCGCCGCATCAAAACGGCCGCCAGCACCACCGGGACCAGCAGCGCCAGCGCGGACATCGTCGTCCAGGTGCGCCCTCCGAACCGGGTGACGGCGAATCCGTACGGCAGCCGGAGTACGGCGCCCACCAGGGAGACCAGCGAGACCAGCAGGAACTTCTGGTCCGGGGTGAGGGTGAAGCCCGCCTCGGGCGTCATGAACAGCACCAGCACCGACCACAGGCTCCACACCGCGAACCCGATGTGCTCGGCGAACACGGACAGCCACAGATTCCGCCGCGCAGTACGCCGCCCCTCGTCCGCCCAGAAGCCCGGGTCCTCGGGCTCCCATCGGGTGATCCACCGTGCGCTCACGTCGCCTCCTGTCCGCTGGAAGGAAGACCGACGCTAGGAGCCCGCTGTTACCGCCTCCGTGTCCGCGCGTAACGCGCAGGAAAGGGAGTGCTCACTGCGGCGCGGAGTCCGATGTGAGAACCGCGGCCCGCGCCCGCAGCGCGGTGAGCCCGGCAGCGACCGCCGGCTGCCGGGCGCTGCCGCGCCGCACCGCGGTCAGCACCCGCCGGGCCGGTGGTGTGCCGCCGCGCAGCGGAACCCGGGCGACATCCGGAAGGCCGGCGACCGAAACCAGCCTGGGCACCAGGCACACACCGAGCCCGTGCCCGATCATCTCCAGCACCACGGGCCACTCGTCCGAGTGGTGCACCCGGCGCGGTGAGAACCCCGCCGCCCCGCACAGGGTCTGGATCAGCCGGTCCTGGTCGTGGTGGGGCATGATCCAGTCGTCCTCGGCGGCAGCCGCCAGGTCGACCGGCCCCGAACCGGCCAGCGGGTGACCGCTCGGCACCACCAGGTCCAGGAAGTCGTCCATCAGCGGACGCTGCTCGAAGCGCGGATCGTCGGCGGTCGGGCTGTCGGGGTGCGGGGTGAGCACGGCGATGTCCGCCTGGTCGGCCAGCAGCCGCTGGTAGCTGAGCCGGGTGTCCGACTCGTTGATGCGGGCGTGGACGGGCGGGTCAGCGTCCCGCAGCTCGCGTGTCGTCGGCACCAGCAGGGAGGCCATGGCGGTGGCGAACCCCTCCAGCCGGAGCGTGCGGTCGCTGCCGCCCCCGTGTGCGGCCAGCTCGCCCCGGGCCCTCTCCCACTGGGTGTGCAGCACGTCCGCGTGGCGCAGCAGTACCCGTCCGGCGGGGGTGAAGCGCAGGATGCGCCCCTCCTGCCGCAGCAGTTCGGCGTCCACCTGCTGGGCCAGCTGACGCAGCTGCTGGGAGACGGCCGACGGGGACAGATGCAGCGCTCGGGCCGTGGCCGCCACGGTGCCCTCGGAGTGCAGTACGCGCAGGGTGTGCAGGAGCCGCAGATCAATCATGCGGCCATTCAAAACGATTATGTGCACAAAGATGCGATGGACGTGCACGTTCGCTACAGCTGACGCTGTCCGTATGGGCAAACTCCGTGACGTCGGCGGCGGCCGGTGCGCCATCTGTGGCTGGCCGCTGCACGACCCGTATCAGATCGCTTCCCGCCACCCCGTCGCCGCGGGCACCGTCGTCTACGCGCGCTGCGCCTGCGGCACCCTCCGCGTCTGGCTCCAGCAGCACCGGGGCGGCGACCGGCTGGTCGTCGGCGCCGGCAGCACCGCACGGGACACGGTGGCCCCACCGGAGGAGCCCGGTGGCCGCGTCGGCTGAACCCGCGCCCGGACCCGCCCCGGGTACGGTGCCCGCACCGCTGCTGGTCCTCGGCGCCGTCGTCAGCGTCCAGACCGGGCAGGCCCTCGGCAAGGGCCTGTTCGACGCCGTGGGCGGCCCGCTCGGCGCGGTGGCGCTGCGCCTGGGTCTGGCCGCGCTCCTCCTGCTGGCGCTCTGGCGCCCCCGTCTGCCCACCGACCGCCGCTCCCTGCTGCTCGTCCTCGCCCTGGGTACGGCCATCGCCGGGATGAACCTCTCCTATCTGGCCATGGACCACCTGCAGTTCGGTGTCGCCATGACGATCCAGCTCTCCGGCCCGCTCGCCGTCGCCTTGCTGACGTCCCGCCGCTGGTCCAACGCCGCCTGGGGCCTGCTGGCGGCGGCCGGGACGGCCCTGTTCGCCCTCCCGGGGGCGGGAGGGCAGCCGCTCTCCCCGGTGGGCACGGCCTGGGCGGTGGCCTCCGCGATCTCCATGGGCGCGTACCTGCTGCTGAGCAAGCGCACCAGCACCACGCTGAGCGGCAGCGGCCCGCTGGCCCTCGCCGTGTGCTGGGCCGCCGTGCTGACGCTGCCGTTCGGGCTGGCGCAGGCCGGGACCCGGCTCGCCGAGCCCCCCACCCTGCTGGCGGGACTGGGCGTGGCGCTCCTGTCGGCCGCGGCCCCCTACTCCCTCGAACTGGCGGCGCTGCGCCGCCTCCCCGCCCGCGTCGTGGGCGTGCTCCAGTCCCTGGAGCCGGTCGCCGCCGGCTGCGCGGGGCTCGTCCTGCTCGGCGAACACCTCACCACGCTCCAGTGGCTGGCCATCTGCTGCATCGCCCTCGCCTCGACCGGAACGGTCCTCGGGCACTGGGCCGGCGGGGTGGACGCGAAAAACTCGGCAGGGACCGATGAGTTCCGGCGTCGGGCCAGGTCTGTACTGACAAGCGTCATACCACCCACACCGGGAGATCCATCATGCAGCAGCCGCAGAAGATCAAGACGTTCCTCTGGTACGACGGGAAGGCGCGGGAGGCGGCGGAGTTCTACGTCTCCCTCTTCGACAACTCCCGTATCCGGGGCGTCACCCACTACACCGAGTCGTCCCCCGGCGAGACCGGATCGGTGATGACGGTCGACTTCGAGCTGGCCGGAGTGCAGTTCGTGGCTCTCAACGGCGGTCCCGAGTTCTCCTTCACCGAGGCCATGTCGCTCCAGGTGGACTGCGACTCGCAGGAGGAGGTGGACACCCTCTGGACGAAGCTGTCGGCCGACGGCGGCGAGGAAGGGCCGTGCGGCTGGCTCAAGGACAAGTACGGGGTGTCCTGGCAGATCGTGCCGCGCCGGCTGTTCGAGCTGCTCGACGAGACGGCGCCGAAGCAGGCGGACGCCGTCGTCCAGGCGATGCTCGGCATGCACAAGCTCGACATCGCCGGCCTGGAGGCCGCCGCCAAGGTGTGAGGGCTTCGGCCCCGCCCCTTGCCGCGGCCCCGTGCCGCGCGCGCCCGCCCCGCGGTGCGGGGTACGGCCGTTTCGCGCGTGCGGCCCGCTTGTGCGCGCCCTCCCCCGGCCCGCGGCCGGGAGGTCTCCCGGCCCGGGGGACGGCTGGGCACAAGCGGGCGAGCCGTCACGGACGGTTGCTCGCCGCCACCCAGCGTTCGAGGGCGGCCCGGGCCGCGCCCGAGTCGATGGACTCGGCGGCCCGCTCCATGCCCGCCGCGATCTGCTCGTGCAGCGGGACGGAGCTCGGCGAGAGCGCCGCCAGCGCGGCGGCGGAGTTGAGCAGCACGGCGTCCCGCACGGGGCCGTGCTCCCCCTCCAGCAGCCGCCGCGCCACATCGGCGTTGTAGGCGGCGTCCGCGCCGCGCAGCGCCTCGACGGGCACCAGCTCGATACCCACGTCGCGCGGGTCGAAGCTCTCCTCCCGTACGGCGCCGTCCCGCACGACCCACACGGTGGACGTCGCCGTCGTCGTCAGTTCGTCCAGCCCGTCGTCCCCGCGGAAGACCAGCGCCGAGGAGCCCCGCGCCGCCAGCACCCCCGCGATGATCGGCGCCATCCTGGCGTCGGCCACTCCCGTCGCCTGCGCGGCGACCCGGGCCGGGTTGGTGAGCGGGCCGAGGAAGTTGAAGGGGGTGGGAACGCCCAACTCCTTGCGGGCGACGCCCACATGCCGCAGCGCCGGGTGGAACTTGACCGCGAAGCAGAAGGTGATGCCCGCCTCCTCCGCCATCTCGGCGACCCGTCCGGGCGACAGCTCCAGGTTGACGCCCAGCTTCTCCAGGACGTCCGAGGCGCCGCTGGCGCTGCTCGCCGCGCGGTTGCCGTGCTTGACGACCTTGACGCCGGTACCGGCCACCACGATCGCCGACATGGTGGAGATGTTGACGGTCTTCGCCCGGTCGCCGCCCGTACCGACGATGTCGACGGCCGGGCCGGGAACCTCGATGGTCCGGGCGTGCTCGTACATCGCCTGCACCAGGCCGGAGATCTCCTCGACGGTCTCGCCCTTGGCCCGCAGCGCCACGGCGAAGCCGGCGATCTGCACATCGCTGGCCTCGCCCCGCATGATCCGGTCCATCGCCCAGGCGGTGGCGTCCGCGCTCAGGTCCTCCCCGGCCAGCAGCGTGCTCAGTACGTCGGGCCAGGTACGCGCCGCCATGGTGTCGCCTCCGGCGGGGGTAGCAGCGCTCATGGTGACCACTTCCTGGCAATAGACCGACGCGTTGGTGCGGCCACCCTACCGAGTCCGCCGACCGGGCCGAGCCACTGTTCGGCCCGTGAACAGGCGCCCTCCGTCGCCGGGCACACAGCCGGGAGGGGCCCACGGGGCAGTGCCCGTGGACCCCTCCCGATGTGGCGGATCCAGCTGTGCGAACCGGTCGCTGACGTGGGCGTCAGTGGTGCCCGTGTCCGCTCTCGATCTCCTGGTACTCCTCGCGGGTGGGCTTGGGGATCTGTCCCGACTCCCCGAAGTAGCCCTTGGAGAGCCTGGCCCGCAGCTTCTGCCCGCGGGAGACCTTCCGCTCGACGCCGTTCTCGTCCGCCAGCGGACCGATCTCCACCGGCTGGTACTGGTCGTGCGCGGTGAGCGTGTGCAGGTGCTCCTGCGACAGCGGCTCGTGGATCTCGACGAACTCACCGTGCGGCAGCCGCTTGATGGTGCCGGTCTCCCGGCCGTGCAGCACCTTCTCCCTGTCCTTGCGCTGCAGCCCCAGACAGATGCGCCTGGTGACCCAGAAGACCAGGACGGGCAGGACGAAGAACGCGATGCGCACGAACCAGGTGATCGCGTTGATCGACAAGTGGAAGTGCGTCGCCCACAGGTCGTTGCCGCCACCGACGAGGAGCACGAAGTACCAGGTGATCCACGCCGCACCGAACCCGGTACGCGTCGGCGCGTTGCGCGGCCGGTCCGCGATGTGGTGCTCGCGCTTGTCCCCGGTCACCCATGCCTCGATGAAGGGATACATGGCGATGACGACGAGCACCAGCGGGAAGACGATCACGAGCGGGATGGCCACGCCGAGCGCCAGCGTATGACCCCACAGGTTGATCTCCCAGCCAGGCATCACCCGGATCAGGCCCTCGGAGAAGCCCATGTACCAGTCGGGCTGGGCGTTGGTCGACACCTGGTCCGGCCGGTAGGGCCCGAGCACCCAGATCGGGTTGATGGTGAACAGCGCCGCGATGGCCGAGATCACACCGAAGACCAGGAAGAAGAAGCCTCCGGCCTTGGCCATGTAGACCGGCAGCAGCGGCATACCGACCACATTGGTGTTCTTGCGGCCGGGACCGGCGAACTGGGTGTGCTTGTGGTAGAAGACCAGGATCAGATGTGCCACCAGCAGCCCGAGCATGATGCCCGGCAGCAGCAGGATGTGGATCGAGTAGAACCTGGCCACGAAGTCGTCGCCGGGGAACTCCCCGCCGAACAGGAACATCGACAGATAGGTGCCCACGATCGGCACGGACAGGATCGCGCCCTCCATGAACCGGACACCGGTACCGGAGAGCAGGTCGTCCGGGAGCGAGTAGCCGGTGAAGCCGGTGAACATGCCCAGCACGAAGAGCAGGAACCCGAAGACCCAGTTGACCTCGCGCGGCTTGCGGAACGCCCCCGTGAAGAAGACGCGCATCATGTGCACGAACATCGCCGCGAGGAAGATCAGCGCCGCCCAGTGGTGGATCTGCCGCACGAGCAGACCACCGCGTACGTCGAAGCTGATGTCCAGCGTCGAGGCGAACGCCTCCGACATCCGCACACCGTGCATCGGCGTGTAGGAGCCGTGGTACTCCACCTCGGCCATCGACGGGTGGAAGAACAGCGTCAGATAGACGCCGGTCAGGATGATGATGATGAAGCTGTAGAGCGCGACCTCACCCAGCATGAAGGACCAGTGGTCCGGGAAGATCTTGCGCATGTTGGCCTTGGCCAGGCTGTAGAGGCCCAGCCGTCCGTCGGCCCAGTCGGCGACCCGCTCGCCCGCGGGTGCCTTCTTCTTGCCCTCGGCAGCCGCGCTGCCCGGGGTATCGGTTCCAGTACTCATCCGCGCTCCCAGAAGGCCGGACCGACGGGCTCCGCGAAGTCGCCCTGCGCTTCGAGGTAGCCGTCCTTGTTGACGCTGATGTTGAGCTGCGGCAGCGGATGGCCGGCGGGTCCGAAGAGCACGCGCGCACCGTCGGCGAGGTCGAACGTCGACTGGTGGCACGGGCACAGGACGTGGTGGGTCTGCTGCTCGTAGAGGCTGACGGGGCAGCCGACGTGCGTGCAGATCTTGGAGAAGGCGACGATGCCCTCGTGCGACCAGTCCAGCTCGCGCTTGTCCTTGATGTCGCTCGGCTCCAGCCGGACGATCATCAGGGCCGCCTTGGCGATCTCCGTCTGGAACTCGTGGCTGTCCTCCTCCAGGCCCTCGGGCTTGGCGAAGGTGAGCGACCCGACGGCGATGTCCTCGGGGCGCAGCGGCTCGTTGGTGTTCTCGTTGACGAGCAGCTTGCCCTTGGCCCAGGCGGTGTGCCGCAGCTTGTCCTTCGGCATCGGGCCCAGGTCGCGCAGCAGGACGACACCGGAGAGCGGCACCAGGGCCACGGCACCGAACATCGTGTTGCGGATGAGCTTCCGGCGGCCGAGGGCCGACTCCTTGGCGCCCTGCTTGAAGTCGGAGATGACCTTCTCGCGGACCTCCGGAGGAGCGGCGATGGGGTGCCGCTCGTCGACCATCTCCTCGTCGGACATCAGGGTGCGCGCCCAGTGGACGGCACCGGCGCCGATGCAGAAGAGGGCGACACCGAGGGTGAGGCCGAGCGCCAGGTTCAGCGCGCTGACGCGCCCGAGAGGCCAGACATAGACGATCTCGTCGATCGGGAAGGCCACGAAGGAGGCGATGAAGCCCACCGTGGCCAGCATGGACAGCGTGAAGAGGAAGGCGACGGTGCGCTCGGAGCGCTTGGCCGCCCGCTCGTCGATGTCCTGGATGCGGTGCTCGTGCGGCGGCAGTCCCGGATCCGCGAAGGGATCGGACTTGGCCACCTGAGCCCCGTGGGCTTCTTCCTGCGCGGCAGGCAGGTTCTCGTCTGACACGTTCTCGTCTGGTCCAGTCTGGCTACTCATGACTTCTTGGCCTTTGCAGTCCGAGCGGCGACCCAGACGGCGACAGCGATCAGCGCGCCGAGGCCGAAGATCCAGGCGAACATGCCCTCGGCGACGGGGCCGAAGCCACCGAGCTTGAACCCGCCCGGGCTCTCCGACTTCTCGCCGTTGACCTCCTTCACGTACGCGACGATGTCCCGCTTGTCCTTCTCGGGAAGCGCACCGTCGGTGAAGGACGGCATGTTCTGGGGGCCGGTCTGCATGGCCTCGTAGATGTGCTTTTCGGAGACACCGCTGAGGTCGGGCGCGTACTTGCCGTGTGTGAGGGCGCCGCCCTCACCGGTGAAGTTGTGGCACTGCGCACAGTTGGTGCGGAAGAGTTCCCCACCCCTGGCCACGTCCGCACCGCTCGGGTCGTACATGTCCTTGGTGGGTGTGCTCGGGCCGGAGCCGAGCGAGGCGACGTACGCGGCGAGCTGGTTGATCTCGTCCTGGTCGTAGATCCTCTTCTTCTTGGGCACCTGGGCGCCGGGCTGCTGCGCCGGCATCCGGCCGGTGCCGACCTGGAAGTCCACCGCCGCGGCCCCGACACCGACCAGGCTGGGACCGTCGCTGGTCCCCTGGCCGCCGGTTCCGTGGCAGCTGGAGCACCCGGTGGCGTAGAGCTTCTTGCCCTCCTCGATGGCGAGGGACTTACTCGACTCCTGCTCGGCCTTGGCCTCACCCGCGGGAGCGAACGCGGTGTACAGCCCCCCGGTGGCCGCCAGCGCGAAGAGTAGAACGACAAGCGCCGCCAGCGGATGGCGCCGTCGTGCGGAGAGCTTTTTCACGGATTACCCCGGTGTCAGGATCTTCTCGTCGATGCGTGTCTGTCCGTCTGTTCCGTAGTCCGCCTGTGCGGTACGGCGCGCGGCGGTGCCGCGTACGTCCGGTTACCGGATCAGGTAGATCGTGGCGAAGAGGCCGATCCAGACGACATCGACGAAGTGCCAGTAGTAGGACACGACGATGGCGGCGGTGGCCTGGTGGTGAGTGAACCGCCTGGCCGCATAGGTGCGCCCCAGGACGAACAGGAAGGCGATGAGACCGCCTGTCACGTGCATCCCGTGGAAACCGGTGGTCAGGTAGAACACCGATCCGTACGGACTCGAGGAGAGTGAGGTGCCCTCCTTGACCAGCTCCGTGTACTCGAAGACCTGGCCGCCGATAAAGATCGCACCCATGATGAAGGTGACGATGAACCACGCGCGGAGCTTCTTCACGTCACCGCGCTCGGCAGCGAAGACGCCGAGCTGACAGGTGAGCGAGGAGAGCACCAGGATCGTGGTGTTCGTCGCCGCGAAGGGAAGGTTCAGCTCAGACGCATGCTCCTTCCAGTACTCGGCACCGGTCACCGACCTCAGGGTGAAGTACATCGCGAAGAGGGCCGCGAAGAACATCAGCTCGGAACTCAGCCAGATGATGGTTCCGACGCTGGTGAGGTTCGGCCGGTTGACCGATGGGTGCGCGTGCCCGGTTTCTACTGCTGTTGCTGTCGCCACGACCGACATTATGTCGGTCGCTTATCCCGGCCTCACTTCGGGGGGTCCCGTTCGGTGTGTCCGTACCCGACGCCCGCCCCGTGTCCAGCGAAGACGGCACGCACGTGCCCCCGTTACGGGCCCGTACCGGTGCGTGCTGACCGCTGTTGACGGTGCGTCGGAGGGAGTAGCATCCGAGCGGCGCCACCGTGGAAACATGGCTACGAGCCGCCCGGTGCGTCACGGTTCGCCCGATACGGACGCGGAGGAACGATGCAGCCGACCGCCACGGTGCTGGTCTACAGCGACAACGCCACCACCCGCGAGCAGGTGCGGCTCGCCGGGGGGCGCCGACCCGCCACCGACGTGCCCGAGGTCCGGTACGTGGAGTGCGCGACCCTGCCGGCCGTGCTCGCCACGCTGGAGGAACTGCACGTGGACGCGTGTGTGCTGGACGGGGAGAGCGCCCCGGCCGGTGGCATGGGCGTGTGCCGGCAGATCAAGGACGAGATCTTCGACTGCCCGCCGGTGCTGCTGCTGATCGGCAGGCCGCAGGACGCCTGGCTGGCGACCTGGAGCCGGGCCGAGGCGACCGTCTCGCACCCGGTGGACCCGGTGGCGCTGGCCGACGCGCTGGCCGGGCTGCTGCGGGACCGCACCGCCGAGAAGAGCCTCGCCACCACCTGAGCACCGGGTCGGGGCCGAGCAGGCAGTGTCGCGCCCGGCTGTCCTCCGAACGGGGGACAGCCGGGCGCGTCGTCGTTGTCACGCCGTTCTCGTCACACCGGGGACGGGTCACACCTGGGGGCGGAGCCGCGCGATGTCCGCGGGGCCGCTGCCGACCGGCTCGTCCTTGTGGACGGCGCTGCCGGCGCGCCACTTCTTCCACTCCAGGTTCCAGTCCCCGAAGCCGTTGCCGAAGGGGGCCATCTTCTCGCCCGCTGTGTTGACGTGCTGGACGATGTCGCCCTGGCGGACGTTCTTGAAGAACCACTTGGCGTTGGCGCTGCTCATGCCGGTGCAGCCGTGACTGGTGTTGGAGACGCCCTGGGAGCTGACCGACCAGGGGGCGCCGTGCACGTACTCGCCGCTGTTGGTGAGCCGGGTGGCCCAGTAGACCGGCAGGTCGTAGAAGTCCGAGGCGCCGATGCTGGCGCTCGTCATCCGCACGAAGGGCTCCTTGGTGAGGATCACCTTGATGCCGTTGCGGGTCTCGTAGCCCGCCTTGCCCGTGGTGACGGGTATGGAGCGGACGGTCTTGCCGTTCTTCTTGACGGTCATCACCAGTGAGGAGGCGTCCGTGATCGCTTCTATTCGGTCGCCGGTCTTCATCCGAACGGGTTCGGCCTTGCCGCCGTACAGCCCGTCGCGCACCTTCAGGCCCTGGAGCGAGGAACGGAGGGTGATGGAGGCGTGGGCGGGCCAGTAGGAGCGGGGCCGGTAGTGCAGCTCCTTGCTGTTCACCCAGTGCCAGGCCCCCTCCACATGGGGCCTGGACTTCACCTTCAGTGCCCGCTCGACCAGCTCGCGCTGCTTGTGGCCCTTGATGGGCCGGCTCAGCTCCGCCGTGAGGGGCTGTCCGACGCCGTAGGTGCCGTTGTCCGGGCCCAGCTTGACCTTCAGGTGCTTGGAGGCGGGCTTGGTCTCGAAATGCATCGTGCGGCGCCCTGGAGCGCCCTCGTCGTTCTCCGTGCTGACCCGGAGGGTGTAGCGCGCTCCGGCGGCCAGCGATCCGGTGCTGTGCCAGCGCTTGCCGTCGGCGGACATCTCGCCGGGCAGCGCGCGGCCCTTCGTGTCGGTGGCGAGGACGTCGGTGAGGGTGTCGCCGTGCTGGGCGGTGATCTCCAGCGGCTTCTCGGGGTCGACGTCCTTGCTGTCGGCGTCGGCGTTGACGGCGACCACGTCGGTGGCGTCGTAGGGGGCGGAGGCGAGCGAGCTGTCACCGGTGCTGCCGCTGCCGCAGGCGGCGAGCCCCACGGAGAGGGGCGCCAGCAGCAGGGCGCAGCTCTTGACCATCCGGCGCTTGTGCTTACGGGACAGGGTTCGGGGGGTGAGGACCCCCTGCGCTATCGCGGTGCGTGGGATGTGACTCATGCGCCCAAAATATGAAGAATCGTCAATTCGGGCGCGCTGGGTGCGTACAAACGGGTCGGCCCCCCGGAGTGTCGGGGGGCCGATCCTTGCGTTTTTCGGTTGTCCGGTCCTGCTCGTCCGGTGCCGCGGTGGCTACTGGGTGCGGTTCTCACCGTGGTAGTACTCGAACACCCAGCCGAACAGGCCGATCAGCAGCAGCGGTGCCGAGACGTACACCAGCCACCAGCCGAGGGCCACGCCCCCGAAGGCGAAGGCGCCACCGAGGCCCAGCACGAGCGGCTGCCAGCTGTACGGGCTGAAGAAGCCCAGCTCACCGGCGTCGTCCGCGACATCGGCCTCCCGGTTGTCCTGAGCTCCGGTGTCGACCCGGCGCGCGGTGAACGCCAGGTAGTAGCCGATCATGATGGACAGACCGAAGGCCAGGAAGAGGCCCGTGGTACCCACCGGCTCCTTCGACCAGAGTCCGTAGGTGATGGCGACCGCCAGCAGGAAGACCGACAGCCACAGGAACATCTTGCCCTGGATCTTCACTTCCCGGCCTCCTTGCTGCCGGCGAGCGCCTTCTCTTCCCTGTCCACGTTCTCCAGCTCATCGAGCGCGGAGATCTCCGGGTGGTGCAGGTCGAAGGCCGGGGATTCGGAGCGGATACGGGGCAGGGTGAGGAAGTTGTGCCGCGGGGGCGGGCAGCTTGTCGCCCATTCGAGCGAACGGCCGTAGCCCCACGGGTCGTCGACCTCGATCTTCTCGCCGTACTTGTGCGTCTTCCACACGTTGTAGAAGAACGGCAGCAGCGACATGCCCAGCAGGAACGAGCTGATGGTGGAGATGGTGTTCAGCGCGGTGAAGCCGTCGGCGTGCAGGTAGTCGGCGTACCGGCGCGGCATGCCCTCGGCGCCCAGCCAGTGCTGCACCAGGAAGGTGCCGTGGAAGCCGATGAACAGCGTCCAGAAGGTGATCTTGCCGAGCCGCTCGTCGAGCATCTTGCCGGTGAACTTCGGCCACCAGAAGTGGAAGCCGGCGAACATCGCGAAGACCACGGTGCCGAAGACGACGTAGTGGAAGTGCGCGACGACGAAGTACGAGTCGGAGACGTGGAAGTCCATCGGCGGCGAGGCCAGGATGACACCGGTCAGACCACCGAAGGTGAAGGTGATCAGGAAGCCGATGGTCCACAGCATCGGTGTCTCGAAGGACAATGACCCCTTCCACATCGTGCCGATCCAGTTGAAGAACTTCACACCTGTCGGTACGGCGATCAGGAACGTCATGAACGAGAAGAACGGCAACAGCACGCCGCCCGTGACGTACATGTGGTGCGCCCAGACCGTCACCGACAGACCGGCGATGGCGATGGTCGCGCCGATCAGACCGATGTAGCCGAACATCGGCTTACGGCTGAAGACCGGGATGACCTCCGAGACGATGCCGAAGAACGGCAGCGCGATGATGTACACCTCGGGATGGCCGAAGAACCAGAAGAGGTGTTGCCACAGCAGCGCCCCTCCGTTGGCCGAGTCGAAGATGTGCGCCCCGAACTTCCGGTCGGCCTCCAGGGCGAACAGCGCGGCGGCCAGCACCGGGAAGGCCAGCAGCACCAGCACACCGGTGAGCAGCACGTTCCAGGTGAAGATCGGCATGCGGAACATCGTCATACCGGGGGCGCGCATGCAGATGATCGTGGTGATGAAGTTGACCGAGCCGAGGATCGTGCCGAAGCCGGAGAGGGCCAGACCCATGATCCACATGTCGGCACCGACGCTCGGGGAGCGGACCGCGTCCGACAGCGGCGAGTAGGCGAACCACCCGAAGTCGGCCGCGCCCTGCGGGGTGAGGAAGCCACCCACCGCGATCAGCGAACCGAAGAGGTAGAGCCAGTAGGCGAACATGTTCAGCCGCGGGAAGGCCACATCCGGTGAACCGATCTGCAGCGGCATGATCCAGTTCGCGAAGCCGGCGAACAGCGGGGTGGCGAACATCAGCAGCATGACCGTGCCATGCATGGTGAACGCCTGGTTGAACTGCTCGTTCGACATGATCTGCATACCCGGGCGGGCGAGCTCGGCGCGCATGAAGAGCGCCATGACGCCGCCGATGCAGAAGAAGACGAACGACGTGATCAGGTACAGGCTGCCGATCTTCTTGTGGTCCGTCGTCGTCATCCAGTCGACAACGACCTGGCCGGGCCGCTTACGGCGTCCAGGGGTTGTTGTCGCCTCAGCCGTTGCGGCGGCGGCACCCTGGGGTTCGTTGAGGATGCTCACGGGTTATTCGTCTCCGCATTCTTGGCGCCGCCCGTGGTGGCGGTACCCGCCGGGATGTAGCCGGTCTGGCCCTTCTTCGCCAGATCCTCCAGGTGCTTTTGGTAGCGCTCCGGGGAGACGACCTTCACGTTGAAGAGCATCCGGGAGTGGTCGACGCCGCACAGCTCGGCACACTTGCCCCTGAAGGTGCCCTCCTTGTTGGGAGTCACCTCGAAGCGGTTGACATGGCCCGGGATGACGTCCTGCTTCATCAGGAACGGCAGGACCCAGAAGGAGTGGATGACGTCGCGGGAGGTCAGGATGAACTGGACCTTCTCCCCCTTGGGCAGCCACAGGGTCGGACCCGGGTTGCCGTTCTGCGGGTTCTTGTCGGCCGGGGTACCGACCGTGTGGACGCCCTCGGCACCCTTGGGGAAGCCCTTGGCCATCCGGTCCGGGATGGCGCTCAGCTCCTTGTCCAGCGCCTTGCGCGTGTTGACGTCCGTGTTGGGATCGCCGTCCACGTCCTCGACGTAGTTGAAGCCCCAGCTCCACTGGTAACCAACGACGTTGATGACGTGCGTGGGCTTGTTGGACGTCGCCAGAAGCTTTGTCTCGTCCCGGGCCGTGAAGTAGAACAACACCGAGATGATGATGATCGGAACCACGGTGTACAGGCCCTCGATGGGCATGTTGTACCGGGTCTGCGGGGGGATCTCGACCTTGGACCGGGAGCGCCGGTGGAAGATGACGCTCCACAGGATCAGACCCCACACCAGCACGCCTACGGCGAGCGCGGCCGCCCAGGAGCCCTGCCACAGGGAGAGGATCCGCGGCGCCTCGTCCGTGACCGGGGTGGGCATGCCGAGGCGGGGGAAGTCCTTTGATGTGCAACCGGTCGCGGTCGCCAGGACCAGGCCCGCGGCCAGCGCCTGCTGCAGCTTCCGCCGCATCGGGCGCCGCGACGAGCGGTCGGAGCCGTTGGGACTCACGTAGCGCCTTCCCGAGAGTCTCGCCCGCGTCGGTCGGGCGCGGCCCTCTTACGTGGTCGGGCGCCGGCCCAGGCGCGGGCAGGGGTTTGGATGTTTATGCGGACCAAACCCTAGCCGACGCCATTTGGGGTCGCGCGGGGAGGGGGCGTAACGCGCCGCGCGCCACCCTGATGGGGTGGAATGCCTCCCCGGCACGCCCGAACTGACGCTGTGCAGGCCGGTTCCCGGTCGGCTCCCGGCCCGCTCCGGGGCGGTCTTGGCGCCCGGTTCGCGCGGTGCGGGTGCGGCGGTAGCGTACAAGTGTGTCCTATTTCGATGCCGCCTCCTCGCTCCCGCTCCACCCCGTCGCCCGGCAGGCGCTGCTGGCGTCGGTGGACGAGGGCTGGGCCGATCCCGCCCGCCCGCACCGGGAGGGCCGACGCGCGCGGATGCTGCTGGACGCGGCGCGCGAGACCGCGGCCGAGGCCGTCGGATGCCGCCCGGACGAACTGCGGTTCACCTCTTCGGGTACCCAGGCGCTGCACACCGGGATCAGGGGGGTGCTGGCGGCGCGCCGCCGTGCCGGACGGCGGCTGGTCGTCTCGGCCGTCGAACACTCCGCTGTGCTGCACACCGCCGAGGCCCACGAGCGCTCCGGCGGCCTGGTGCGGGAGGTCGGCGTCGACCGCACGGGACGGGTGGAGGCACAGGAGTGGAATCAGGCGCTCGGCGAGGACTGCGCGCTGGCCTGTCTGCAGTCCGCCAACCACGAGGTCGGTACGGTCCAGCCGGTCGCGGAGGCCGCCGAGGCCTGCGCCGAGGCGGGCGTGCCGCTGCTGGTGGACGCGGCGCAGTCGCTGCCCTGGGGGCCCGTGGAGGGGCCGTGGTCGCTGCTGACCGGGAGCGCCCACAAGTGGGGCGGCCCGGCCGGGGTGGGGCTGCTCGCCGTCCGCAAGGGGGTGCGCTTCGCTCCGACCGGGCCGGTGGACGAACGGGAGCGGGGAGCCGCGCCCGGCTTCGAGAACATCCCCGCCGTGGTCGCCGCCGCCGCCGCGCTGCGGGCCGTACGGGCCGAGGCCGACGCGGAGGCCGCCCGGCTGC
Source organism: Streptomyces sp. B15 (assembly GCF_018070605.1). Lineage (NCBI taxonomy): Bacteria > Bacillati > Actinomycetota > Actinomycetes > Kitasatosporales > Streptomycetaceae > Streptomyces > Streptomyces sp. B15. The sequence continues at coordinate 6,383 of NZ_JAGPXJ010000056.1, read as the reverse complement.
GGGCCCTCGTCGACCGGATCAGGGCCCGGGTGCCGGAGCTGGTGCCGGACACCGAGGTCGTCGGCGACCCCGTTCGGCGGCTCCCGCACCTGGTGACCTTCTCCTGTCTGTACGTGGACGGCGAGGCCCTGCTGCACGCGCTGGACACCGCCGGCTACTCGGTCTCCAGCGGCTCGTCGTGCACCTCCAGCACGCTGACCCCGAGCCATGTGCTGCGGGCCATGGGCGTGCTGTCCGAGGGCAACGTGCGGGTGTCGCTGCCCCCGGGGACGGCCGAGAGCGAGGTGGACCGGTTCCTGGAGGCGCTGCCCGGGGCCGTCGAGGGCGTACGGGCACATCTGGGCATCGGCGCCCGGGCCGAGCCCGCCGACCGCGGCGCGGCGGAGGCGGAGGTCACCGTCGACGCGCGGGGCAAGCTGTGCCCGCTGCCCGTGATCGAGCTGGCCAAGGTGATCGAGGACGTGCCTGCCGGGGGTGTCGTCCGGGTGCTCGCCGACGACGAGGCCGCCCGGCTCGACATCCCCGCCTGGTGCGAGATGACGGGGCACGCCTTCGAAGGGGTGGAGGGCGTCGAGTACCGGGTGCGGCGCACGGCACCCCGTCGCGGGGCGTGACCGGGCGGGGCGTTCACAAAAAGGCTCCCGAGGGGATGTAAGGGGTCGGGGGGCGCAGGCCGCGGAAGCAGACGAAGCCCTCGGCGCGCAGCTCCAGCCCGGCCCGGAGTCCGACGTCCACGGCCCACTGCTGCTCGGCGGTGATGTCGTGCACCTCCACCGCGACCCCCTCCCCCACTCCGAGCAGCGCCGCGCTCAGCACCCGGGTGGCGAGCCGTCGCGAGGTGGCGCCCAACAGGGCGACCTTGGCGCCGTCGGAGTCGTCGCCGATGTAGCAGTAGCCGCTGCCGGCCAGGTCGTCCGCGACGACCAGCCGGTGGTGCCGCAGCAGGAAGTCGTGGTCGGGCCCGTGGGCGCCGCCCCGCAGCCGCCGGTCGACGGAGTCGAGCAGGTCCCGGTCGCGCGGGCCGCCCTCGACCGCGGCGCCCTCGACCTCCCCCAGCCCCGCCCGGTCGACGACGCCGCTCATCCGGATGGTGGGGTGCAGTGCGAATCCGGCCTGCCGGTACACCCGGGCGGCGGCGGGGTGCCGGGAGCAGCAGATGATGCCGCGCAGGCAGCCGCGTCCGTACTCCAGCGTGCGCTGCAGCAGTGCGCTTCCGACCCCCTTGCCCTGGGCCCCGGGCAGGACGGCCAGCAGCGCGAGGCCCCAGGTGCCCTCGCGGATGTGGGACTGGGCCACGCCGATGGCCTGGCCGGTCCGGTCCTCGGCGAGCCAGCTGCCCGCCGGGTCGTGCCGGGCGATGTGCAGGACCTTCTCCCGGCTGCGCGCCGCACGTGCCGCCGAGGGCGGGTTCGGCGGAGTGTCGCCCTTGAGGGCGTGCGAGGCCCCGAACGCCGCCTCGGCCAGCTTCCGTACGGTCTCCGCGTCGTCCTGGGTGTCCCTGACAGGTCGCAGCAGCATCCGCGCACCGTACGGCGCTGCCAGGGGCCGCCTCAACGGGGTTGCTGGGCTACGGGAGGGCCAGCATGCGCTCCAGCGCCAGCTTGGCGTACTTCTCCGTCTCCGCGTCGACCTCGATCCGGTTGACGACGTTGCCGTCGGCCAGCGACTCCAGGGCCCACACCAGGTGCGGCAGGTCGATGCGGTTCATCGTCGAGCAGAAGCAGACGGTGCGGTCGAGGAAGACGATCTCCTTGTCCTCGGCGGCGAAGCGGTTGGCCAGCCGCCGTACGAGGTTGAGCTCGGTGCCCACGGCCCACTTGGAGCCGGCGGGAGCGGCTTCCAGGGCCTTGATGATGTACTCCGTGGAGCCGACCTGGTCCGCCGCGGCGACGACCTCGTGCTTGCACTCGGGGTGCACCAGCACATTGACGCCCGGGATGCGCTCGCGCACCTCGCGCACCGACTCCAGCGAGAAGCGGCCGTGCACCGAGCAGTGGCCGCGCCACAGGATCATCTTGGCGTCACGCAGCTGCTGCGCGGTCAGACCGCCGTTCGGCTTGTGCGGGTTGTAGACGACGCAGTCGTCCAGCGTCATGCCCATCTCCCGCACGGCGGTGTTGCGGCCGAGGTGCTGGTCGGGGAGGAAGAGCACCTTCTCCCCTTCACCGAAGGCCCACTCCAGGGCCCGTTCGGCGTTGGAGGAGGTGCATATGGTGCCGCCGTGCCGGCCGGTGAACGCCTTGATGTCGGCGGAGGAGTTCATGTAGGAGACCGGGACCGTGGTGTCGGCGACCCCGGCCTCGGCCAGGACGTCCCAGCACTCGGCCACCTGTTCGGCGCTGGCCATGTCCGCCATCGAGCAGCCGGCCGCCAGGTCGGGGAGGACGACCTGCTGGGCCTGGGAGGTGAGGATGTCGGCGGACTCGGCCATGAAGTGCACGCCGCAGAAGACGATGTACTCGGCCTCGGGGCGGGCCGCGGCGTCCCGGGCCAGCTTGAAGGAGTCACCGGTCACATCGGCGAACTCGATGACCTCGTCGCGCTGGTAGTGGTGGCCGAGCACGAAGACGCGGTCGCCGAGCTTCTCCTTCGCGGCGCGCGCACGGGCCACCAGGTCCGGGTCGGAGGGGGCGGGAAGGTCGCCGGGGCACTCGACTCCGCGCTCGCTCTTGGGGTCGGCCTCGCGGCCGAGCAGCAGCAGTGCGAGCGGGGTCGGCTGTACGTCCAGCGGCTGGGCGGCACTCACAGGACCAGCCCTTTCTGTGGCTCGGTTCGACGCTCGGGTACGGCTCCGCGTCGGATTCTCGTCTAAGTGACGTTATCTATCATAACCGCTTCACGTCACTTTGACGATGGCCATCGCGTCGATGTGACGCATTCCCAGTCGCTCCGGCTGTGTGCGAGCATGAAGTGACCACTCCTGGAATGAATCCGGGATGCCGTCGGTTGAGCCGACGGTAAGAGAGCAGTCCGTACAACCCGGGAGAGAAGCAGATGTCCGTTTCGGACGAGACCGCTGTAAGCGAGGGCATCATCCTGTCCGACGCCGCCGCGGCGAAGGTCAAGAGCCTGCTTGAGCAGGAAGGCCGCGAAGACCTGGCGCTGCGCGTCGCCGTCCAGCCGGGTGGCTGCTCCGGCCTGCGGTACCAGCTCTTCTTCGACGAGCGCTCGCTCGACGGCGACGTGGTCAAGGAGTTCGACGGCGTCAAGGTCGTCACCGACCGGATGAGCGCCCCCTACCTCGGCGGCGCCTCCATCGACTTCGTCGACACCATCGAGAAGCAGGGCTTCACGATCGACAACCCGAACGCCACCGGCTCCTGCGCCTGCGGCGACTCCTTCAACTGAGCCACCCGCGGTCAGCCGCTGCCGACCGCTCCAAGCCGTGACAAGGGCGGCGGACTCCCCCCACCAGGAGTCCGCCGCCCTTGTCGTTCCCGGGAGCGGCGCCGGTCACTTGCGGGGCAGCTGCTTGCCGTCCCGCGCGTCCAGCACCTTGCGGTCGCCCAGCTTCTTGTCGAGCTCCACCTCGACCGTCTGCCGCTTGGCGATCTTGACGCAGACGTTCTTGCCGTCCTTCTTCTTCTCGGCCTCGATCTTGACCTTCACCTCGGAGCCGGACTCCTCGGCGGTGGCCTTGTAGGTGTGACACACCCCGCCCCAGAAGGTCAGCTTCAGGGTGCGGCCCGCCACCCGGTAGGACTCGGCAGCCTGTACGGCCTTCGCACCGCCCGAGCCAAGATCGCCGCTGCCCGGCTTCCCGGGGTGACCGGAGGTCTTCGAGGGCTTGAGATGCTCCGGCTTCACCGCCGGATGGGTGACCTCCATATCACCGCCACCGGGCCGCTTCACCTCGTAGATCCACGCCGGGACGAGCAGCGGCTTGCCCTGCGAGCGCTCCAGCGAGAGTCCGAAGACCGCGTCGCCGATCTTCGTCGGCTCCTTCCCCTGCTCGCCCTCGCCCGCGTGACCGCCCCGCGACTGGCTCGCCTTGTTCAACTGGTCCAGCGTCGCCGTGGCGCTCTGCACCGGGTAGACCGCGCCCTTGCGGGTCTGGTTCCAGCTGCCCTGCGCCCGGGTGACGGACCCCTTGTCGTCCACCACGAAGGTGCTGTCCCAGCCGTGCGTCGGCATGCCGGCGACCTTGGGCGAGGCGGTGACCGTACGGGTGCCGCCGACCGCCGATCCGGCGTCCAGCTCGGCGTCCTTGAGACCGAGAGCGCGCAGCGCCGGGCGTACCGCGTCCTTCGCCTCGGCGGCGGAGAGGGGCTTTCCGCCCGGTGCGGGATCAGGCTCGGCGTCCAGCGGAACGGTGTCGCCGTTCTGGTACGTCCACGCGCCGCCGGCGGCCCCACGCTCCGCGGTCAGCCGGGGACCCTTGCCCTGGCCGCCACCCGCCTGCCAGCGGCCCTCCTCGGCCTTGACGCCGCCCTTGACCTTCAGCGCCTCGGCGAGCTTCGCCACCTGCCCCCGGCTCACGTCGTGCCCGGGCTTGCGGACGGCCGCGGACTCGGGGCCGTCCGGCAGTTCACCCTCGGCGCGATAGCCCCGCGGGCCCATCGGCTCACCGGGGGCGATGCCCTCACCGCTGTCCCGTGCCGAGGTGGCGGTGCCGTCCAGCGCCAGCTTCGGAGGGCCGTCGGCGCGCGCGCCGCCCGCCGCGTTGTCCGAGCCGGCGCCCCGGCCCGACCCGCCCGCATCACCGTCGAAGGCGGAGGACGCCCAGTACGCGCCGCCCCCGCCGGCCACCAGAACCGCGGCGGCCACAGCGACGACGGAGAGCTGCCGCCGCCTGCTCCGGGGCGCCGGCCGGCCCTCGGTCTCGGAGGACTGGTCTGTACTCACCGAAAACTCCTTTGGCTCCGCGTCCACGAGGCCCCTGCCCGAGGGGGGCTTCCGCCCTCCCTCATGCGGGGGACGTGAGTGGGACGGCCCCCGGAAGCGGACGGTTCCCGACCGGGGCTCCGCGACGCGGCCGGGCCCGGTCAGTCGCCGTACTCGGACATCCCTTCCAGCAGCCGCGCGGAGCGCACCGGCACACGGACGCCGCGCAACGACGAGAACGCGACAGGGCGCCGCTCCTGGGGCACCGAGCACGCGGCGGCCCAGTGCGGAACCATCCGTGCGCAGTCGCCGAGCAGTTGTTCCATCGACTCATGCTCGGCGTATCCGGCCGGGAAAGGCGCTGTTTTCCACATGAGGATCACGCTACGCATCGGATGAGCTGCCCGGAAGACCCTACTATGAGGTAGTTGTGTCCTGTTCGACTCCGGGGACCCAGCGGGTAGCGTGGCGAGCGCCTTCCCCTCGTGCGCTGGGCGTACGGGGGTACCCGATGTCTCTCAGGAGCAGAATTCGTCGTGCGTATCGCAGTCTGCGGCTCCATCGCAAACGACCACCTGATGACCTTCCCGGGGCGCTTCTCCGACCAACTGGTCGCCGACCAGTTGCACACGGTCTCGCTCTCCTTCCTCGTCGACCGCCTCGACATCCGCCGAGGCGGCGTCGGCGCCAACATCGCCTTCGGCATGGGCCAACTCGGCGTCCGGCCGGTCCTCGTCGGCGCGGCGGGAGAGGACTTCGAGGAATACCGCGCCTGGCTCGAACGCCACGGCGTGGACACGGAGTCCGTGCACATCTCCGAAGTCGCGCACACCGCACGGTTCGTCTGCACCACGGACGCGGACAACAACCAGATCGGCTCGTTCTACACCGGCGCCATGAGCGAGGCCCGGAACATCGAACTCCAGCACGTCGCCGACCGCGTCGGCCGACTCGACCTGGTGCTCATCGGGGCCGACGACCCCGAGGGCATGATGCGCCACACCGAGGAGTGCCGCACCCGCGGCATCCCCTTCGCCGCCGACTACTCGCAGCAGATCGCGCGTATGGACGGCGAGGGCATCCGCAACCTCACCGACGGCGCCACCTATCTCTTCTCGAACGAGTACGAGAAGGAACTGATCGAGACCAAGACCGGCTGGAGCGACGAGGAAGTGCTCCAGCGGGTCGGTACCCGCGTCACCACGCTCGGCAAGAAGGGCGCCCGCATCGACCGGGCGGGCCAGGAGCCGATCGTGGTCGGCGTCGCCGAGGAGAAGCAGAAGGCCGACCCCACGGGGGTCGGCGACGCCTTCCGCGCCGGGTTCCTCTCCGGACTCGCCTGGGGCGTCAGCCTGGAGCGGGCCGCGCAGGTCGGGTGCATGCTGGCGACTCTCGTCGTGGAGACGGTGGGTACGCAGGAGTACGAGTTGAAGCGCGTGCACTTCATGGAGCGCTTCACCAAGGCCTACGGCCATGATGCCGCCACCGAAGTGCAGGCTCACCTCTCCTGAGGGCCAGTGGATGGGGGCCCACTCCTGGGCCCCCTCCCTGGTGTTGGG
>NZ_JAGPXJ010000055.1:0-50388 GCF_018070605.1 Streptomyces sp. B15 | reverse complement strand
GGTCTGCTCCGCAGACACGACGCGCCGCCGCTACGCGGCGGAAAGACCGCCACCCCTTCGGGGCGGCCCGTCCCCTCCGGGGCCGGGGCTGCTGGCCTCCGGCCGGAGCCAACCGGGCCTGCTGGCCTGTTTCTTTCCCTGTACTGCGGTGCGGCGGACGCGCGCCCCCTCCGGGGTCGCACGAAGCGTGCTACAGGGAGGGGGTGGGCCTGTCAGTCGGCTCCCAGTATGCATATGAGGGTGGGTTTTGGGGATCGGAAACACTCCCCCGCACCGTCCGAAAGTATCCCCTGACCTGAACTCAGGTATGCACAATGGGGTGCCAATTGGAGTCGCAGAGCACTGCCCGTGCGCGAACACCGCACCAAACCGGCAGCGATAAAACCGCAGAAACGTCGGCAGCCAAACCGCAAAAACGTCAGCACTATCTCAACACTGAAAAGCGACAACACTCACTGACACTCACGCGGCCAACCACTGCCAAAACAACGCGGCCCATCACTCTCTGGCCCGGAAATGAGGGAGAGCCAGCAGGCTGATCACCGTGGCTGCGGCGAAGAGGGTGCCGGCCACGAGGAACGGTGGTTGAAGACCGAGCGCACTGGCGAGCCAGCCGCCCAGCAGAGCCCCGAGGGCCAGCCCGGAGGAGGACAGCAGACGGGCAACGCGGTGCAACGTGCCCAGCGATGGCACATTCTCCAGCGAGTCATCTTTTGTCATCTGCCGGTGCAGGGCTGCGACGTTCCCGCCCAGCTGGGCCAGCCGGTTCCACTGGTGGTCATTCAGCGTGAACCCGCCCGCCCGCGCCTCGGACAACCACCGTCACACTGTCCGCGGTTTCACGCCCGCGGCCTCGGCCATCACCCGCACATGCAACGACGAGACCGACCCCTGTCCCTGGTCCACTTCCAGTAACCGACGGACCACCACACCCCGTGACAGCCGCTCTGCCTCCCTCATACACGCCGGCACACCCAGCCCCCAGGACCGCGTGCACAGGAATGAGCAATCCCATGACAGCCACCAGCGCGAGAAGAAACGACGGCCTACCAGGCCGACACCCCGTCACCCCCGGCTGACACCCAACCCGCCGCCACCACACCACCCGCTCACACCTTCCCCGTCTCATTTCAGGGAATTGGTGAGGCGGGGGCTGTAGAGGGCCCGGCCGCCGGGTCCGAACTGGCCGATTTCGGTGATCAGGGCCGCGCCGTCGGCCAGCTCTTCGTCACCGCATCCGGTGACGTCGAGCGGTCCGCCGACCATTTCGCGGTAGACGTGACCAGGGCGGGCGTAGGGGTGTCGGTCGTCGTGACCGCTGCAATAGACCCGCCGGCGCGGAACGCCCATGCCAAGCAGCCTCCCACCCAACACTGACACCGCCGCAGAGCCTCCAGGACGCTGCGGCGGGGCAGTGTTGGGTGAGAATCTGGCGGTGACTGACCGCCGCCCGCTGGGCACCGGACCGACCCGAACCGACATAGCCCGTCCGGCAGATGCTGTGCAGCGTTCTCCGCTCGCTGCTGAACGCCTCCACCGCCAGGACGTCCCGGAGCTGCCCGCTACCGCTTTGCCCGGCGCGGCGGGCGGGCGGCGGCGGCTGGGTGTCCGTCGCCCCGACGAAGCCCCGGCGTCCGTTCCAGCCCCCGCCCCCGTCCCTGTGGCAGGCGCTCCGGAGGGGTAGTCGGGCTCCCGGCCGCCACTCACCAGGCGCTGCGACCTGTACGGGAGGCCGGGCTGCACAGCCGTGCGGGGACCCTGCTGTGTGCCCTGCACTGTGCCCGGCGTGGTGAGCTGTGTGCGGCGGTCAATGGGCACCTGTGGCGACGGTGACGGCGACGTTGGCCGTCGTCGCCAGGAGCGTCGCTCCGCCCAGAGCGACCGTCAGCGGCGCCACGAGGGCGGGGTGGCGGTGGACGGCGTAGCCGAGGACGGTGATGGCCAGGACGCCGAGTACGGCCAGCAGCAGAGCATTCATCAGGATGAGCGCGAACATGGGCTTCCCCCTCGGGATCGTGTGGACAGCCGAGGGAGTGTGAGTGGTCCCCGGCCCTGGTGTCGCGGGCAGCGGCCCGGACAGGAGGCGTCAGGATCAGGGGTCGAGGGGTAAGCCCCGCAACCCTGGCCTGGGCAGGGGGTTTTGCCGCTGGCGTGGGGAGCGCAGGGTGGGGAGGTGCGGTGGGGGCAGGGTGCGCGCCGTTCGGTTCCGCAGTGGAGGGCTCGCCGGGCAGGCCGCCGATAGATTGAGAGCCGTGTGATCACGAGCAGTAGGGGGTGGAGATGGCCGGAGAGTCCTGGGTATCGGGGGAATGAGGACAGGCCCGCGGCGCAGGCGCCCTCGGTGCCGGCACCGGCGGCTGTGCCGCCGCCACCGAGGCAGCCGCCACCGTCTGCGGTGCCTGCGTTGGTGGCGTGGCTGCGGGTGCCCCGGCCCGGGGCGGAGCCGGGGATTTGGTGGTGCGGTCATGTGCCGCCCAAACCTGGAAGCGTAGACGGCACTCCAACTCGGCAACTCGTGGCCGGAGCGCTCGCCTCGGGCCTGATTTGCTGGGTTTTTGTGGCCAGGCTGTGGAACAACTGCTTGGGGAAGTGGTGGCTGTGACCGTATGTGGCGATCAGGCCGGATTCCATGCGAGGGGAAATGTCCTGGGTCGTCGGCTCATGGATCTACGCCCTCGGGATTGTCGCCGCGATCCTCGTGTTCTTTTTCCGGCTGGGGCGCTGGCCCGAATTGCTGCGGTGGATCTGGCACCGGATGACCCAACCGGTACAGCCGCCCGGGGCGCCGCCCATTCCGCTGCAGCAGCCAACGCCCCCTCCCGAGACGGACGCTGTGCAGTGGCCGCAGCTGCGCGCCGAGGGCGCCGAGGGGCGCTGCGGACCGGCTCCGGGATGAGCTGCTCGCCGGAATGCTGGGGGACGTCGACCGGGCGCGGCTCCTGCGTGCGTGGCAGGTGGCGCGGCTCCAGCGGCGTCAGGAGGCTTTCGTGCGGGAGGTGCTGGCTGAGGGAGCGGCAGCGTGCCCGCATGGGTCCTGGCAGCGTGATGTGCCCGGCTGGGTGGCCCTGCACGGCCTGGTGGTGCGGCAGGTGCGGATCGGGCAGGCGGATACGACCGAGCGCAGCCCGCACGCGTACCGGGGAGCTGGCATCGTACTGGATCCTGGGGTGCTGGGCACCTCGGTCCTGGCGGTCGGCCTGCCCGGATCCGGGAAGACCGCACGGATCGTGCGGCCGGTGGTTGAATCGCTGTGTGTGCAGGCCCTGTCGGGGCAGGCCGCGGTCGTCTACCTGACGTCGGGTGGCGCCCACCGCCCGTCCGACGACGCTTTCGACGTGATCGTGCGCGTCGGTGACCCGGACTCGGCGTACGGGCTGGACCTGTACGGCGGGGTCACCGACCTCGACGAGGCCGCGGCCATGCTCGCCGAGGCGCTGGTGGGCGGTCTGACGGCCACGGCGAGTGGCCGGGGACAGTCGTGCTGGCGCAGCTCATCGGCCCGTTCCAGGCCGTGCACGGCCGCTTCCCCGATGTGCCCGAGCTGCGGGACCCAGCGAGGAGACTGTGGCCGAGCTGGAGGCCAAGGGCGGGCGCGCCGGCACGTGGGTGCGGGAGGTCGATGCCTACCGGCGGCAGGCACGCACAGGTCAGCTCATCTCTTTGTTGGAGGACCGTGTGGCGCTGCTGGGCCGGCCCATCTTCGAGGGGTTCTTCACCGCCCCTGGTTCAGTTCCGGGAGCGCACCGGCCCTTCAGCGTCCGGGCGCTGGACCGGCTGGTGCGCGCACGGATCGACCTGCCGGAGCGCGGGCACGTCGATGCCTCCCGGATCCTGGCGCGGCTGCTCGTGGCGCAGTTCACCGTGTGCGCGGTGGCGCGCGGTGACCAGTCGCTGTTGGCCGGTCTGGTGCTGGACGACGTCGTGCAGACGGTCACCTCGCAGGCGCTGCGCGGGCTCCAGCGGCTGCGGTCGGCGCATGCGGGGGTGCCTGCTGACCTTGCGCGGCCTGGACAGGTGGCCCGCCGAATGCGTGCCTGCGTGGGTTCTGTGGCCGGATGCCACGAAGCCGGAACGCTACGGGAGCGGCACGGCGCATCGCCGCTCCGCCTTCGTTGGTCAGATGCGTGGGCCGAGGAACAGGCCACCGCTCGCGTCGATGGTCTGGCCGGTGATCCAGCGGGCGGCGTCGGAGGCGAGGAAGGCGACCACGTCGGCTACGTCGTCGGGTTCGCCCAGCCGGTTGAGTGCCGTCATGCCGGATATCTGTTCGGTGAGGCCCGGCGTGTCGAAGGCAACTCCGTTGGTCGCCGTCCTGGTGGCCCCAGGGGCGACCGCGTTCACTGTGATCCCTTGGGGGCCGAGTTGGACGGCGATGGTTTTGGTCATCGTCTCGATCGCGCCCTTCGTCATGGCGAAAGATGTCTGGGTCGAGTTGGCCATCCGGGTCGCCACCGACGAGACCGAGACGATCCGGGCGCCCTGGCTCAACAGAGGCAGCGCCCGCTCGGTGATGAAGTACGGCGCTCGCACGTTCACCGCGAACAAGTGGTCGAACTCTGCCCGGGTCGTCACGCCGAGCGGGCCGGCCGGTGCGGCCGCCGCATTGTTGACGAGGATGTCGAGCGGCCGACCGGCCAGGGCGGCCTCCACGCCGGTGAACAGCGTCTCGACGTCGCCGTCCACGCCCAGTTCGGCTCGGATGGAGAAGGCGGTCCCACCGGCGCGTTCCATCGCGTCGACCGTGGCAGCCGCCCCGTTCTCATCCGTGCCGAAGTGCACGATGACCGTGGCCCCTTCGGTCGCGAGCCGAATGGCGATTGCCTGCCCGATGCCGCGCGACGCGCCCGTCACCAAAGCCGTTCTTCCCGTCAGATCGCTCATGTCTTCACCCCATCTAAGTGTTAGTCACTAACGTGATGGTAGTGTCTAGCACATGAGTGAGCGGCAACCAACCCTGCGGGAACGACGGCGATCCGAGACACGGCGCCTGGTCCAGGCGCATGCAGTACGGCTGTTCACCGACCACGGCTACGACGCGGTGACGGTGGCCGACGTCGCCGAGGCCGCCGGCGTCTCGGCAATGACCGTGTACCGGCACTTTCCCACCAAGGAAGACCTCGTCCTCATCGACCAGCCCGCCCAGCTCATCACCGAGCAGGTCGCCGCGTCCTCCGCGATGCACCCCCTGGTGCGCCGCGTCGGCGGCGCACTCATCGACGCGGCCACCGCCCTGACGGGCGGCAACGGGGACGAACCGGGGGCGAACGAGCAGTTCCTGCTGGACTGCCTCCGGCTCATGGTCTCGACGCCCGCGCTGCGGGCCCGGCACCTGGACAGCCAGTACGCGCTGCAACAGGCCATCGTCGACGCCCTCGGGGATGACGCGACCGATCCCGACGCCGCGTTCCGGGCCCAGGCGGCGACCAGCGCCTGCATGGCCGCGATGCACACGGCGCTGACGCGTTGGGCCGAAGACGACGGACACACCAAGCTGCCCGACCTGATCGCACAGGCGCTCGCCGCGTCCTTCGGAGATGACGCCGTCGCCACCCACCGGGACGACTGAGGCGCCACGGACCAGGAACTGTCATCCCTCTTGACCATCGAACACAGCGCGGTGCCGGTGCCTCCCGAAGCACTCAACAATCGCTGTCGACACTCGTGAACAAAGCCACCCGATCCTGAGGCGGCGGGACGTCAGGCCGACCGGCACCAGGCCCCGCGACGTGATGCCGTACACCATGCGACGCGGGACCCACACGGCACGGCACGGAGCGCGGAGCGGGGCGAGGAGCGGGGCGAGGAGCGGGGCGAGGGCAGACAGCGACGTGGTGACGCGCGGCGGACTGCCACGGCGTCCCCCACGTCCGACCAAGGGCCGACACGTCCCCCACGTCGAACTCGCCCCCCGGGGCCGGCGCCGTTGCACCGCCTTGCCGTACCGCCCCGGCCGTCGGGACGGCACGGCCCAGGGAGCGGCCACCAACTCGGCACCGGCCCCCGCCCTCCCACCTTCCCGCCCTTTCTGCCGCACGGTTCAAGGAAAGGAGTGTCGTAATGGGGAGTAGCCGGGCTCCGCCCCAGCGCCTACCACGCTGCCCGACCTCGGCCCATGCGCCCCGGCCACGGACCGTGACATGCCCTGCCGTATGCCTCGCTGTGTACCCTGCCCCGCCCCCTTGCCCAACCCCCTGCCCCGGCCCTGCCCGCAGTACACGCCACGCACAAAAGCCAATCCAGGCAATGAGCCGCCAGAGCAGGACACGAGCCGCGACCCCAACTCCCAGCGAACTACGGGCTACTGCCGCATCAGGCGATGTTTGCCCTGTTGTCGGTCGGCGGTGCCAACGTGTGCTGAGTAGCGCGGCTACTCGGCGTCGAGTTGGTGGTCGGCCCAGACGTAGCTTTCGGGCAGCAGGTCAGTGATGGGGACGGTTCGGATGTGATCGTCTTCGCCGACGATGACATTGAGGGCTGGGAAGTAGTCGAGGAGAACCTGGCGACACCGGCCGCATGGGGGAACAACTCCTCGGTCGCGGTCGCCCACTGCGACGATCGTGTTGAGCTCGTAGGCGCCCTGGGCGGCTGCCGCGCCGATGAGGACCAGCTCGGCGCAGGGGCCTCCCGTGAAATGGTAGGCGTTCACGGCGGTGACGATTCGGCCGTCCTGGGCGCGGGCCGCGGCTGCCATGGTGTGGTTGTCGCCCCGGCAGCGAGTGCGAGCAACGTGTGCCGCGGCCTGGATGAGTTCGTGGTCGACGGGGTGGGTCTGCGTGGTCATTTCTCTGCCTTCGTCAGGTGTCACGTGACGTTGACCCGAGTGACGTGGGAGCGCAAGCAATTATCGGCGGTGTGCCTGTTCCGCCAGATGAGGTAGCGGCGGATCATGCTGCCCTGTTCCTTGTGGCTGACGTGGTTTGGTGCCGTCGAGTGTGAAGTAGCGCAGGGCGGTGAACTGGGCTTCGATGCGGTTGAGCCAGGAGCTGTTGGTCGGGGTGTAGGCGATCTCGACGTTGTTCGCGGTGGCCCAGGTGCCGACCCGCTGGCACTTCTTCGTGGTCAGGAGCGGGGAGAAGTTGTCACAGACGACCGCGATACGGACCTCGGGCGGTTGAGGGTTCGCAGGTAGCGGCAGAACTCCAGGAACTGGGTGCGCTTCTTGACCGGCTTGATATGGCCGTAGACCTTGTCCTTGGCCAGGTCCAGTGCGGCGAACAGGTGCCGTGCTCCGCCGTAGCGGTTGTAGGTCGCCCGCCGCTTGCGGCGTGGTTCCCGGTCGGGATCCTTGTGCCTGCCGCCACGCTCGGCCCACCGCCGGCCCGGGTGGGGTATCAGGTTCAGCGGTCCGAACTCGTCCATGCAGAAGACGACTTCGGGCTCGCCCGCCTCGGGTAGACCTCGCCGTCGGCGATCGCGTAGAGCTGCTCAAGTTCGAGGTCATCAACCCATCCGAAGCGGGCCGCACTCTTCGCGGAGGGGACTCCGACCGAGCAGCCGTAACCCGCCAGCGAGGCCGAGGGAGGCGCGCCCTTGCGGCACGTTCGGCGCACCGCTCTCCCGGCCCCCTTTGCCACCCGCCAGCGTGCTGGCCAGCCGCTGACAGCCGTCTGGTCCACACCGCCAATGCGAGGCTAGCGCGGCTGGTGGCGTCGCTGCCTCCTGCCCTGCCAGGTCAGTGCGGCCGCGAGGAGAACAGCGATGGTGAGCGCGGTCAGCGAGGCCGTCGCGGCGTCGTCTTGCTGTGCGATCGCATCCGCCGCTTGGAGCGTCTTCGCGGCGCCGTGGACGGCGAAGCCGGCGGCGAAGCAGCCGAAGCCGAAGCCGGCGGCCTGTGCGAGAAGGGTAACGGCCCTGCCGACAGCCGTCGGCAGGAACTGGGCCAGGCTCGCGCACAGCAGCCCGCTGGCGAAGACGTCGAACACGGCGATGACCACCCGGCTGTCGTGCTCGACTCGTCCCCATGTGGGACCGGCATCCGGGAGGCCCGCGACACCGAATGCGGTGATCAGTGCCATGGTGACCGCAATTGCCCGGTACTCCCTGCTTGTTGTGGGTATCGGCGCGGGAAGGCTCCTGGTGTCGTGCTGTATGTGGACCCGCGGCCGGATCCGGACCCGAGTGGGCTGCTCCCCACGGACGATGGCCAGCGCCTCGGCGACCGTCGGCCGCGCGTCCGGGTCCTTGTCCAACAGTCGGGTGATGAGCTGGGTGAGCCGCCCGGCCCGTTGCGGCGCCGGGGCCTCCTCCAGCAAAACCGCCGCCAGCGTTGCATCGCGGGTGGCGCGGTGAAATGGCGAGACTCCCTCGATAGCCTGGTAGAGCGTCACACCGAGGGAGAACAGATCACTGGCGGGGAGCCCGTCCGTGCCGCGCAGGCGCTCGGGGGCTGTGTACTCCGCCGAGCCGACGAGCATCCCCGTGGCGGTCAGCACGGTGTCCGTGTCGTGGACCGCGATGCCGAAATCAGTGAGCAGCGTCTTCCCGTCTCCGGCGAGCATGACGTTGCCCGGCTTGATGTCTCGGTGCACGACGCCTTCCTCATGTGCAGCGCCGATCGCCGTCAGCAGCGAGACGGCGACGTCGGCGGCCCGGTCCACCGACAGCGGGCCGATCTGCTCGATGTGCTCGCCCAGGGAACGGCCGTCAATCAACTCCATGACGATCCAGGGCAGATCATCCTCCACGAGCACGTCGTGGATCGTGACGATGCCCTCATGTCTGCGCAACCGGGCAGCGTTGCGGGCCTCGCGTGTGGTACGCGCGAGTCGGTCCGCGTGGTCGGCCTCGGACATCCCCGGCACCAGTCGCAGTTCCTTGATCGCCACATCGACGCCCAGGGTCTCGTCGTGGGCGCGCCAGACTCGCCCGAACCCTCCAGCCCCCAGCTCGGCGGCAAGCCGGTAGCGCCCGCCGATCACGTCACCGGCTTGCCTCGTCGTCATGAACACCCGCCTGCCTTGCCGAGTACGCCAATTGGGTCAAGCCGGAGACTAACTGTTGCGGGTCATGAGGTTGTAGACGCTGGGGCTGGTATGTGAGGCCAAGACTTTGCAGAAGCCTTCGGGGGGGTGCCATCACTGGGCAAGACCCGGGTCAGCCTCCTCGCTAGACACCCGGTGGTCAGGCGTCCTGCTGCCCTGCTGCGGCCATGACTCGTGCGGTGCGGCGCTGGTCGTCCTCGCACAGGGTCCGGCCGATCTGCACCTCGAAGCGACCGGACTGGCGGACGGTACGAGCCATCCCACCGCGTGCGGTGCAGGCCAGGCGGTCACGTCCAGGAGCAGCCCCGTCCAACGGCCCGCCCACCAGCTCCCAGTAGGAACGGCCGGAGTGGGGCATCAGCGTCTGCAGCAGGAAAGAGGAGAAAACCGCTGCCACAAGATTGGCAACACCCGGGCAACATTGCCGGGCCGCTCCAGCCCACAGGCAGGTCGGTCCAGGACGTGCGTTGGTCCGGGCGGCAGATGTCGCACAGGCGGTCCGGGGGCAGTGCGGCCAGGATCCGGCGGGCTTCATCCGTGGTGACCAGCTGGCGGCGCCAGCCGCCGCGGGCCTGCCCGCAGGAGCGGTGGTGCAGCTGCCACCACGGGCCGCCCCCGTGCACGCCCGAGGACCGAATGGCCAGCCACTGGCGGCCGGCCACCGCGCCCTCGCTCGGCACCTGCTCGTAGGACTCGCCCGGGATGGGCGCGATGTGCTCCGCAGCGACGCTGATGGCCACCAGGACGCCCCCGGGCGGGGCGTGGCCGTTCCGGTCGGGGCGGGCCGGGAGGATCGCCTGGCACTCGTACCACCAGCAGCCGTCCCTGGCACGGGTCCGGGAGACGACCACGAACATCCAGCTCCTGGCCGTCAGGCATCCACGCCCGCGCCCACGACCCCACACCCTGCCCCGACCCACCCATATCCGAATTCCAGTTCGAACGGGCAGGTGGGGCCTCAGGAAGCCCGGCGCTTCACCTGGCGTCAGGGGCAGTCGCCTTCCCGGTCCTGGGGCGGCGGGGCGTCAGGCCGACCGGCACCAGGTCCCGCGACGTGGTGCCGTACGCGGTGCGACGCGGTGCCCACGTGGCCCAGGCGGCGCGGCGCGGGGCGCGGGCAGGCAGCGACGTGGTGACGCGGGACCGGCTGCCACGTCCGGCCAGGGCTGACACGTCGCCCACGTCGATACTCGACCCCCGACTGGGCGGGGGCCGTGCGCCGCGTCGCCGTGCCGCCCCGGGCCGTCGGGGCGGCACGGCCCGGGGCCGGCCACCAGTTCGCCAACACGGCGCACCGGCCCCCGCCCTCCCGCCTTCCCGCCTTCCCGCCTTCCTGCCTTCCTGCCTTTTCTGCCGCGCGGTCGAGGAGAGGAGTGCCGTGATGGGGAGTAGTCGGGCTCCGTGCTGGCACTTACCACGCTGCCCGGCCTGGGCGGATGCCGTCCGGCCACGGACGGTGACCTGCCCTGCCCTTTGCCCTGCCGTGTGCCTGGCTGTGTGCCCTGCCCTGTGCCCTGCCCTGTGCCCTGCCCAGCCCCCTGCCCTGTGCCCTGCCCTGTGCCCTGCCCTGTGCCCTGTCCAGCCCCCTGCCCGGCCCTGTCCGCGGTACAGGCCGCGGGCAAGAGCAGCTGCTATGACAGCCACCAGCACGAGAAGAACATCACCGGCTCACAGCCCAGCAAGCCGTCGTTCCTGATGACACCCAACCCGCCGCCACCACACCCCCAACCCACACGCGCACCGCGTCCGATCCGAGCACGGCGACGGAACTCTGCCTGAGCGCCGTCCCCCACATCGCGCTCGCCGTCACCCTGGACTGACCCAGATCAGCACTGCTCGGTGCCGTACGTCTTGGTCGATGGCCCAGGCCCGCGAACGGCCGACCACCGGTAGGCAGCCCCGCGAACGGGGAGCGCCGTCCTGGCGTTGCAGCCGCCCGCACGGCCTCCCAGTCGATGTCGGCGCGCTTCCCAGGAGGGCTTGGAGGTCACCGAGGCGGTAGAGGGGCACGGTAGGGGCTTCCCGGCGGCGCTGCCACCGGCTGAGGGTGTAGCGCACGGGTCAGAACAACACCGACGACGTCAACCCGACGCTGTTCATCCAGCTGGCCGGAGCACGTCGCGCGCTCCAGCCACCGGGCGGTTCCCTTCGTCAGGTGCGGCTCACTTCATCAGGTCGAGGTGCCACTGACCGCTCTCGTCGCTCCAGCACGCGTAACCCTTGTACTGAGGATTCGCACCCTGTGTGAGCAGCTTGCCCCAGTAGTGGCAACCATTGGGCCCGTTGACCTTGTAGGTCGCGTCCGGAATGCCGTCACCCGGCGTGCCCGGACCGTCGGCCAGGGCGGATCCTGCGGACATGCCGGAGAAGGCGGCGACACCAGCGATGACGATGGCCATCTTCGTAAGCTTCTTACGCATCTTGCTCCCTGCATACTGTGGACAGTCGTACGGCAGGTTCGATGGCGGACCCGGCGCAGAAGTTCACAATGCCGGGGGAAATATTTACGTCTCAGACGGATCCAGCAGCCGGTGCGGCTTCAACGTCACATGAGTACCGGGGACCTGGTGGGATGAGAGGCCATCACCTGGCAGGGGCGGCACCTGAGGCGGGCGCTGGAGCTTTGGGCCGAGCGCTGTGCACGCGCCGCCGCTGCGTGCAGCGAACTTCCCCTGGAGACAGCGTCGTGCTACCGGTAATGGTTGTGGTGCTGCCGCTTGCAGCACCACGCGGGGGCCCGGCGGGCTCGGAGAGCGTGACTCCGTGCCGGAGTCTTGCCAGGGCGGGTGGCACAACTCTGTCAGCCCGGCCACAAAGATTCTCCCGTCTCCAGCACCACCGAGAACGCGGTCGTCGGCGCCGTGACGGGTCCGATCGCCATGCCGCACACGCTGCTGCTGGGATGCTGGGACCTGACCGGGCGACTGCGCCTGGTCGCCCACACAACTCCCCTGTCCCCGTCGCTGAGGCAGCAGATCGACGGGGTTCCTCGGGCCGGCCGCGCCGGATCACCCTGGCGCAATGTCACCATCTCCGCGGGCTGGGGAACGCGGAAGCCGCTGCAGCACCGATGCATCGACCCCAGGGTGGCGGTCGAGTTCGAGGGCGACGCCGGGCGGGACTCCGGCAGGTTCCGGCATCCGGTGCGGGTGCGGCGTCTGGCCCCGACCTGCCTCCCGGCGAGCTGCCGCAGTTCTGAGCAAGGTCCACGGTGTCGACGGTCAAGTGATTCCCCACACTCGACGGCTTGTGCGTCACGTAATTCCCCCGGGGGAAGACGTTGCCCAGTAACGGAGAACGTCAAGAAGCCTCAGGGGCGAGCAGGTGTCGCAGTGCCGTCGGTGTGCGGCCCAGGTACTGACGCATAGCCCTGCACAGGTGTGCCTGGTCGGCGAAGCCGAGGTCTGCGGCGAGCGCGCCGAGGCTGTTCTCTCCCTCCTCCAGGCGGTCGAGGGCGCGGCCGATGCGCACGCGATTGCGGTAGCGGGTCACTGACACCCCCAGTTCGCGGCTGAAGGACCGGCTCAGGCGGTAGGGCGAGACCCCCAGCATTTCGGCGAGCGGGAGCAAGCCGGCCGAGGCCGGTTGGCCTTCGGTGATTGCCTGGCGGGCCGCCGCGACAAGAGCCGCTTCGTTTCCAGAGGCTTGCGTGCCGAGCGGGGTTCGCCCGGAGACGACCTGGCCAACGGTGGTGGCGAGCAGGCCCAGCAATTCCTCCGTCAGCGCATAGTCCACGTCCCCGGTCCGGGCGGCCGCCAGGAGCCGGCGATGGGTGAGGTCGAGTCGGGCATCGACATAAACGCCCTGTGCGGCCAGGCGCGCGACGTCACCTGCCATGACGCGCCAGAGCGCCGGCGTCAGGCTGATTGAGGTGCAGTCGTCGCCTCCGGCAGGGTGGGCGAAGTGCTCCTCCTCACCCGGCACGCCGACATAGGCCATCGTCGAATCGACGTCGGCGTCGACTCCGGCTGCGCGCCTGCGGAATCGGCCACGGCGCACGAGCACTACCCGGTAGTCCTCCCGTACTTCGGGCTGCGACCAGCGCGCATGGCCGTCCTGGCATGCCACAGCCGTGATGCTGAAGTCGGGTCGGGTGGCGAGAGCGGTGGCGGCGAGCACCCTTGAACGCTACGCCGAGGCTCTGACAATCACCCCCGCAAGGATGTTCAAGACGGGGACCCACTGCCGCGAGCAGGCTGGTCGACGTGCCGGCCCGGCCGCCCGGCCCAGTGCACCAAGACCGCGTCATCGGTACGGGCAGGGCCCGTTACACCTCACCAACACCCATACGAAGGGTTCCTCGCATGCCCGCTCTCGAGGAGTTCACCGCGGTCGTCATCGACTGCACCGATCCGACCATGCTCGCCGGGTTCTACAGGAAGGCCACCGGCTGGGAGGTCACCTACAGCGACCAGGACTTCGCCTCCCTGGGCAACGGCGGTCGAATGCAGATCGCCTTCGTGCGCATCGATGGCTACCAGGCGACAGGGTGGCCCGACGCACGCAAGCACGCGCACCTCGACCTCACCGTCACCGACCTGGAGAGCGCCGTCAAGGAGCTGCTCGCTCTCGGAGCAGCGAAGCCCGAGTTCCAGCCCGACGAGGGCAAGTGGGTGGTGCTCACCGACCCCGAAGGGCACCCCTTTTACCTCACAACCGGCGACTGACAACCCACCAGACAGGGAGACCACACATGGCTCACATCCACAAGGAATTTCTGGTCGAGAGCGCCCCCGACGACGTCTGGGCGGCGGTCCGCGATGTCGGCGAGATACACCGGCGCCTGGCACCCGGCTTGGTCACAGACACACATCTCAAGGCGGATACCAGGGTCGTGACCTTCGCGAACGGCGTCGTGGTGCATGAGCTTCTCGTCGACATCGACGACGAAGCCCGCCGGGTCGCTTATGCGGTGGTCGGCGGTTCACTGGCGCCGAGGCATCATCACGCGTCGATGCAGGTCTTCGCCCACGGCGAGGAACACAGTCGGTTCGTCTGGATCACCGATGTGACGCCGTACGATCTCGCGGGGCCTATCGCCGAAATGGTCGACCAGGGGGCACTCGTCATGAAGCGAACGCTGGAGACCTCGGCCACGCAGGAAAACTGAACCGAGCGCCATGAAGTGCGGCGCGGCTCCGGCAGGGGCAGGCCTGCTCCCGACGGAGCCGCGTCCGGGGATCCCCATGGGGAAGCTCGTGGACCTCTCCCTGGGGTGAGGTGGGTCAAAGTGCGTGAATGGTTGATGCCCCCCGATTGGGCAGCTCGTGCTCGCTCGCGCGTCTTGAGGCCACGCGTCGGCGGCGCCGCTCAGAGGCTGCACACGACGAGGCTTCGCCCCTCCGGGAGGGATTCACAGCGCCGGCGCATCCCTGCTGCTGTTGCCGCGAGCAGGGTCGGCACCGACACGACCACCGCCCAGCCGAGGTGCCGTGTGTGGGCCGCCCTGCATGCGTCATCTGCACCAGGCTCGGACCCGCCGTGGAGCGGCTCCTGGCGGGCGTCCACCGAGTATCACTTGATCTGTGGGTAGCTCCTGTCGCTGATGTCGGGTTCGCTGTCGAGGAGCCAAAGGATCACCCCGAAACCCGAGAGGGCTAAGAACTCCTAACGAAATGATCTAATGATCTCTGGTGGTTGCAGTGCTCTGGGATCGATGACGTCACCTCAGCAAGACTGACGTTCTAATGTGGCCGTCGACCGAAGGAGGCGGCACATGGCCGACGTGATGGAGCTGATCTGCTATCCCATCAAGGGATGCGCAGGCACGTCGATGAGCGATGCGCTCCTCACGCCGGCGGGCCTCGCGCACGACCGCAGCTTCATGGTCATCGGCGAGGACGGGGTCTACCGCACCCAGCGCCGCCACCCCCGCCTCGCCCTGATCCGGCCCGCCGTCAGCGCCGACGGCACTCGACTTACGCTCGACTCGGCCGACAGGACGGGCCGTTACGGCACGGTGCGCCTCGCGGTGACCACGTCCGCGCCGCGCCGCGACGTCGATCTGTTCGGCGCCGCCTTCCAGGGGATTGACCAGGGTGACGACGCCGCCGCCTGGCTCTCGGAGGTCCTCGGTACCCCCAGCCGCCTGGTCCGCGTGCCGCCGGAGCACGACCGGGTCGCCGACGGCCTGACCCCTGGCCCCTCCGGCTATGCCAACAGCAGCGCCGTGCACCTGCTGTCCCGCGCCTCCCTCACCCTCCTCAACCGGCGGATGGCCGAGCGTGGCGCCCCGCCTGTGTCGATGAACCGCTTTCGCCCGAACATCGTCGTCGACAGCCGCGACGGTCACGGTCCTGACAGCGACGGCGGCGGCTGGGCAGCCGTACCGCACGCCGAGGACCGTGTACGCCGCATCACCATCGGCGGGGCCGAGTTGGGCTATGCCAAGCTCGCTGTGCGCTGTGCGGTCACTCTGGTTGAGCAGGAGGTCGGAGCGCGGCGGGGACGGGAGCCTCTGCGCACCCTCGCGGACTACCGGCGAGCGGCGAGCGGGGGCGTAGTGTTCGGCGCGAAGTTCTCCGTGATCCGGCCGGGGAAGCTGTCGGTCGGCGACGAGGTGGTCGTCCAGCAGTGGGGCGACGCCGAACTGTAAAAACACCTAGTCTTCTGAGTCAGAAATTCCGTTCAGATATGAGGCAAGGCGTTCGAGGGTCTCGTCCGCAGCCTTGGTCCAGATGTAGGGCCTGGGGTCGGTGTTCCAGTCTGCGATCCATGTCCGGTTGTCCTTCTCCAGGGCCTGGACGGTCTTGTGAACGCCTCGCCGTATCTGTGCACGGCACGAGCGTTTCCTACGCGAGCGGGGAGGTGCGGCGCAGTTGGGGGTCGAGCGGTGGGAACTGACGGGCTGCCAGGTATACGCCGAGAAGTCCTGGGGGCGAGGTTTTTCCGCCCGCTTGGTGGTGGGGCCAGGCCCAGGGCTTCGACCGGCCCGACGTGCGGGTGGCCTTCGCCGGAGGTCTGCTGCGGGCCAACCGCTGGTACGTTTCGGCTGCCGTGCCGCGCCACCGGGTGCGGCTGCGCGGTGAGGGAGCGGGCGACCCGCTCCTGGGGCTGCCCATCCCCTCGCTGACTCCCCACCGTCTCGGCTACTCGGAGCAGCACTTGGCAGGCGAGGTCCGGCCGGAGGTCGACCGCGACGGCAAGCCGCTGTACGCGGCCCCCCGCCCCCCCCCCGCCTCGCCAGCCTGGAGAGGGGCCGAGCACCCGGTCTTCTTGAGAGGGAGGCCGACGCTCGCAACGGAACGCCGGCCTCCGTGCGGGTGACGCGCGGCAACGCGTATCCGCTGGAGTCCCTGGTCGTGTTGGTGGAGCCCGCAATTCTCAGGGAGCGGCACGGGGGGTGTTCCCCGCACTTTGAAGATGGTTACAGAGCCCCGTCATCAATTGGCAACCGGATTTGGGACGACGCTGCATCTTCGATCCCCAGTTCAGCACCGAGCACCGGCGCTTGTATGTCCGCTGCTGGTCAGAAGCGTTGTTGCCGCATGTGGATGGGACAGTTCTGCAGGTGGGCACCGGGACAGGAACGCATCATTCCTTCCCCGTCGCCTGGAGCCCCTGTTTCTCCAGCTGGCGGGTGGCACGATGCTGTTCCGCCACCGGTGTCGGCAAGCACCGGTCGGCGTACAGACATGTGGAGCCCGCAACGCGCCCGGTGAACCAACATCCGGGCGGCCGAACCTCAGGAGGCATTCCGATGTCCCGCCTTCCTTCCCTGCCTTGCTGTGTCGAGCCGAGGCTGCCCGACCGGCATCGGCTGTCCACACCGGACGTCGTGGTCATCGTCGTGATCACCGTGCTGGCGAGTATGCTGGCGGTCGGCGGACTGCCGCCGTCTGCGATCCTGGACGTGCTGGGCGTCGCGAGCGTGGTGGCGCTCGGCGTACTGGTCGCGCTGCGCGGTGGCAGCAGGCTGAGCCACCTGGTGATACGGGGCATGCAGGTCAGCTCCCCGGTCTGAGGAATCGGGACCGTGGGGCGCAGGGAGAAGCCGATCATCACGTCGAACCGTGCGCTGGCCGACCTCGCCCGGTGGCTGCGTCAGCAACGAGTGGCGCACGGCCTGACGTACGCACAGCTCGCCGCCCGCACGGGGCGGCACGCCACAACGCTGCAGCGGGCTGCTTCGGCGGCTTCGGTGCCTACGGCTGCTGTCGTCGAGGCGTACGCCCGGGGTTGCGGTGCGTCGGTCGAAGTCGCTCTTCAGCTGTGGCGGCGGGCGCGGCAGGAGCGGCTACGCACGTCCGCGAAGGCGAAGGACCGGCAGTCGGTGGAACCGGAAGCCGTCACCGACGCTGCTGCGCTGGCCGCCGCCCTGTGGGAGCTCTACAGCAAGGCAGGCGGACCCTCCGTGCGAGAGATGGAGCGCCGCGCGGGCGGCTTCGGTAGGCTGCCGCACAGTACGGTCCACCGGATCCTGCGTGGGCAGGCAGTTCCCCGCGACGTTCAGCAGCTTGTGGCGTTCCTCATCGCGTGTGAGATGCCCGCCGGAGAACAGCAGCCCTGGGTGGACGCGTGGCGCCGCGTGTGCGAGAGCGCGCCACCGGTTGCCACTGAGGCCGACGCCGAAATGCCGTCTTCTGGAGGGGCGCTGGCGGCTGAGCGCACTGTCATGGCAGCCGAACCGATGCGCCAGGAGCCGGCGTCCGGGGCGCGCGACCGAGAGATTTTGCTGGGCGAACGGCGGGAAGGAGGGCTGCGCTTCTCCGTCCTCGGCCCGGTGCGTGCCTGGCGGGACGGCCAGGCGCTGAGCATGGGATCACCACAGCAGCGCGCGCTGCTTGCGACCCTGCTGCTGCGCGGCGGCCGTACGGCGACCGCCGAGGAACTCATAGACGCCATCTGGGGCGAGGAGCCGCCGGAGCAGGCCAAGGCTGCGCTGCGCACCTATGCCTCTCGGCTCCGCAAGACACTGGGTGGTGAACTGCTGGTCAGCGAGTCCGGTGGCTACGCCGTCCGCACCGGGCTCGACGCCGCGCTGGACGTAGAAACCGCACACGAGCTGGCCGTACGCGCCGAGAAAGCCGCCACCGGCGGCGACCGCGCCCAGGCCCGCGAGCTGTACATCGCAGCCCTGGCCCAATGGGACGGCGCACCACTCGCCCACATCCCCGGCCCATTCGCCGAACACCAGCGCGTCCGCCTGGAAGAATGGCGCCTGGGCCTGCTGGAACTGCGCCTCGACCTCGACCTTCAGGTCGGCTGCCACGCCGAAGCCGTCAGCGAACTGACCGCACTGACCGCAGCCCACCCCCTGCGCGAACGCCTCCGCGAACTGCTGATGCTCGCCCTCTACCGCAGCGGACGACAAGCCGAAGCACTCGCCGTCTACACCGACACCCGCCGACTGCTCGCCGACGAGCTCGGCGTCGACCCCCGCCCCGAACTCGCCGAACTCCAGCAGCGCATCCTCGAAGCCGACGACGAACTCGCCTACCGGGCCGACACCCGCTCACCCTCCGCAGCCATCGCTGTCACCCGGCCCGCACAACTGCCCGCGACCGTCGCCGACTTTACTGGCCGAGCCTCCTTCGTCGCCGAACTCAGTGACCAGCTCACCCAGGCCGAAGGCACCGTCATGGCCGTCTCCGCCGTCGCAGGCATCGGCGGCGTCGGCAAGACGACCCTCGCCATCCACGTCGCACACGCCGCCGCCGACCACTTCCCCGACGGCCAGCTCTACGTCGACCTCCAAGGCACCGGAGCCTCACCCACTGACCCCGAAGCCGTACTGGGCGCCTTTCTCCGCTCCTTCGGTATCCCTGCCGCCTCCGTCCCCGATGGCGCCGAGGAGCGCTCCGCCCTCTTCCGCTCCCTGCTCGCGGGCCGCCGCATCCTCGTCCTCCTCGACAACGCCCGGGACGCCGCGCAGGTGCGGCCCCTGCTGCCAGGCACCGCCGGGTGCGCGGCCCTGGTCACCAGCCGCGCCCGCATGGTCGATCTCGTCGGTGCCCACCTCGTCGATCTCGACGTGCTGTGCCCCGACGAGGCCATGACCCTCTTCACCCGCGTCGTGGGCGAGGAACGGGTGCTCCCGGAGCGCGAAGCCGCGATGGATGTCGTTGCGGCCTGTGGGTTCCTGCCGCTGGCCATCCGCATCGCGGCGGCCCGGCTCTCGGCCCGCCGCACCTGGACGGTCTCCGCC
The DNA here is from genome assembly GCF_018070605.1 of Streptomyces sp. B15. NCBI lineage: Bacteria > Bacillati > Actinomycetota > Actinomycetes > Kitasatosporales > Streptomycetaceae > Streptomyces > Streptomyces sp. B15. The sequence goes on along the minus strand of NZ_JAGPXJ010000055.1, from coordinate 31,260 downwards.
CTCGCCGCCAAGCTGCGCAACAAGTCGCGCCGCCTGGATGAACTCCAGGTCGGTGACCAGGCCGTCAAAGCCACCTTCGAACTCAGCTACAGCCAGCTCGACCGCGAACAGGCCCGCGCCTTCAGGCTGCTGGGCCTCACCGAGAGCCCTGACATCTCGCTCGACGCCGCCGCGGCCCTGCTCGATCGCACCCTTGCCGAGACGGAAGCCGTTCTTGAGGTCGTGGTGGACACCTCTCTGCTGGAATCCGCAGGGCCGGGGCATTATCGGTTCCACAACCTCGTGCGTCTGAGTGCGAGGAGTCGAACGGATCAGCAGCAGGGAGATGCCACGTGATCCCAAACGACCATGGGGCCGCCCTCCTCCGTGCCGGTAAGGGGCCCCTTGCTTGTCGTCCGCGCGGCGCAGGAGCAGGCACCGTAAGGCTGCACGGCCGATGCGGATGCTGATGGTCCGGCGGTCTGGTGCCTAGTGCTGTGGCCGGGAAGGTTTGCCGGGTTGGGGTGGCCTGAGCCCGTTGTCAGAGCCTCCCGATAGCGTTCCGGCAGCCAGAGCCGACTCTTCTCCGGGAGAACATCCGTGGACATCCTGCTCATCGCTGGCCTGTGGTTCGACGGATCCGCGTGGGACGACGTCGTGCCCGAACTCACCGCGCTCGGCCACCGTCCCGTGCCGCTCACCCTCCCCGGCCAGGGCGACGGCACCACCTCCGCGACGCTCGACGACCAGCTGGCAGCAGTACTCGCCGCCGTTGACGCGGCGCCCGGGAAGCCCCTGGTGGTGGGGCACTCCGCGGCGTCGAGCCTGGCCTGGCTGGCCGCCGACGCGCGACCGGAGAAGGTGGCCAAGGTCGCACTGATCGGCGGCTTCCCCGCCGCCGACGGGCGGGCTTACGCCGATCACTTCGCGATTGAGGGCGGCACCATGCCCTTCCCAGGCTGGAGCCCTTTCGAGGGAGCGGACTCCGCCGACCTGGACCAGGAGACCCGGCACCGCCTTGCGTCCGCCGCTATTCCTGTCCCCAAGGGGGTCGCCCGGGGAGTCATGCGCCTGACCGACGAGCGCCGCTTCGACGTCCCCGTCGTGGTCGTGTGTCCCGAGTTCACCACCGCCCAGGCCAAGGAGTGGATCGCCGCCGGCGAGAGCCCTGACCTCGCCCGCGCCACCCACCTTGAGTACGTGGATCTCGACTCGGGCCATTGGCCGATGGCCACCCGCCCCCGCGAGCTCGCCCGCGTCCTGGCGGAGGCCGCGAGCTCGTAGTGCTGGGGGGGTAGGCCACTACCGGTAGTGGCCTACCCCCCCCAGCGGATGCCCTTTTCACTGCGGATGCGGGCGCGTTCCTTGCGTTGGGCGGCGAGTATGTCGGGGTGGCGGGCGTTGGCGTTGCGCCAGCGCAGGTAGGCGTGCAGGGCCCCGTGTCTGCACCGTGTGGTTCGGATGGTTGGAGTTGGCCAGGGTGAACTGCCGCAGCGGGCCGAAGTGCGCCTCGATCGGGTTGGCCCAGGAGACGTAGGCCGGGGTGAAGCACAGCTCGACCTTGTTCTTTTTCGCCCAGCGGCGGAGGTCCGTGCCGGTGTGGGCGGAGAGGTTATCCAAGATGATGTAGATGGGGGCGCCGTCGGGCCGGGCGGCGCGGATCGACTTCTATGCGGCCAGGGTATTGGCGGTGCCTTTGTGGCGGCGGTTGACGCCCCACAGCCGGTCGTCGCCGACGGAGTAGCAGTCGTGGAAGTAGGTGATGCCGTGAGAGCGGCAGTAGGTCGCCAGCAGGCAGTCGGGCTTGCCCTGCTTGGCCCAGCAGGAGCCTGTGGTCGGCCGGATGCCCAACGGTCCGAACTCGTCGAAGGCGAAGACTTGGCCCGGGAAGTGCTCCAGGACATGCTCGATGCGGTCGAGCTTGGCGTCGCGGCCGGGGACGGGGTCGGGGGACTCCTGCCACGTCTTGGTGCGCTGGAAGGTGACGCCGCGGCGCCGGAGCAGGCACCGTAAGGCTTTCCGACCGATACGGATGACACGTCCGTGCACGTAGCGCAGGTAGGCGGCGAGTTTGCGGATCGACCAGCGGATGAAGGGCTGGCCGAGCTTGGTGGGGCGGGTGGTGGCCGCCTGGACGACGATGTCCTCGTCGTCAGTGCTGAGCAGGCGGGGACGGCCTCCCGCCCATCGAGGGTCCAGGCAGGCCAAGCCGATCTCGTTGAACCGGTGGATCACCTCTCGCACCGTGTCCTCGTCGGCCTGGACCAGGTGGGCATCACCGGAACGTGGTTCCCGCCGGCGGACGCCAGCAGCATCATCGCCCGCCGGTAGCGCACCGAGCTGGTACTGCCACGGCGCACGATCTGCTGCCGCTTCTGCCCTTCCTGATCGGTCAGTCTGCGCACCCGCACAGGCTCGGCCACCACACCTCCAGCGGTCGGAACGGACGTCACCGCCCATCCAACCGCCAACCTGGCGAACCTTCCCGGTCACAGCACTAGACAGACCCTCAGCCACTTCACGAATCTCCTCGTCGACGCTGCCACGTGCCCGGGCGCACAGGTCGTGGAGAGCAGCGTGCAGGCCGAGGTGGTCGAGCAGTTCGGCCATGCGCCGGTAGTCGTCGCTCTCCGCCGCCTCGTCCAGCAGCTTCCATGCGGCTGGTGGGACAGCAGCCTCGGCGGCGGAATGGGACAGCCTGCCGAGGACCTGCCGCACCCGAAGCGTGTCTCGGACCCGCAGTGCGGTCCTGAGCAAAGAGGGGACGAGCGCTTCGGTGATGTCGGTGTCGAGGGCCGCCAGGAGCAGTAGCGCCTCTTCCCGTGTTTCGAAGGACTTCAGGGCTTCCCCGAGCGCGCGCACGGCGGCGTCCCCGTCCTGTCGCAGCGGGACGAGTGAGCGGCTCAGGGCGCCGGCTGCCGCGAGAGCATCTGAGAAGGGCTCCCACTCCGGTTCGGTGTTCGACACGTCAGTGTTCCCTTTCACTGCACCCGGTCCCAGAAGTCACCAGCACTCATCTGCTCCGTGGGACAAATTGTTCGGTGCCCCCACCGTACGTTGCGACCCCGGCATCACAGCCGCCCTCACAGCTTCCCAACGGAGCCCTTCGCGCTCCAAGAGCGCCAAGACGAGGACGAAGCAAGGGTCTGTACGGTCAACGGTCCTGTCTCACATTCGGCGGTGACGGAGAGTCGTGAGGGTATAACCGGATTGCGCATCGTAATCCGTGCGGTATGAACCGTCATGCTTTCATTTGGGCGAACAGTTGGAATCCCTGGGGGCCACCGTCGTTGCGGGCCTGCCAGCAGCCCCGGCGGTCACGTCCCACGACTCTTCCGTGCGGGCGCCGTTATGGCGCGTACGGGAACGACTGGCGGCCGCCTGGATGCCCGTGGTGTACGGCGGTGTGGTCTGGGCGGCTCGATCCTCGCTGTTGTTGTGAAGCCGAGGATCAGTCTCGGAACCCCTTTGTGGTAACGGTTCCCCTATTGGCGATCGAGACTTGGGAATAGGTCCCTGTCTTCCCAGTCTTGAGTGAATGCTTCCAGCATTCTCTCGTAGTGGCGGGTAAGTTTGTGGTTTACGGTGGCGAGAGAGTTGCTATGCCGTTTCTCGAGCTCACTCCTCAGCCAGTTCCATCGAAATCGGTGAGCGAAATACTGGACAATCTCTGCGGATCCGGACAACTCGCGCGAATCGACGGTGTACAGGATGGCGGTCTTCACTTCATCCGGCTCAGGAGCTGTTTCGACACGAGCAGCGAGATCGGCCAATGCGGGATCGACTGCGAGCGTGGAATGCCTCTGGTCAAGGATCGCGGATATCTCGCGGAAACCGCTGACAAGCGTTTCGTGGAGTGATGATTCGGGCATTGTGCTGTTCTCTGGCCCATCAGGCGGTTGGCTCATTGAGCCATATTATTTACCGCTGCTCCTTGCGGCACCAGCAACAGCAGAAGTGATCTCACGCCGTCCCGGCCAGGCCGGCGCAGCAAGGCACGGGGGATCACACGGTGAGGCGCGCGCGGATCAGGTTGTGGTCCGAGAGACCGTCCGTACTCTCGACGGCGGCACTGCTGACCCCAGCGCCGCGCACGACCACATGGTCGATCCACTGCGACGCCGAGCCTGATGTGTGCGGCCGTGTCGGCAGGGCGCCCGGCGGGAGATCCACGACCGCGAAGCCCGGTCCCAGAACCGATACCACGGTGGCACGGCCGGTGTTGAAGTCACCGAGGAGCACCGCCGGGCATCCCGCCGGTGTGGCGGCCAGCTCGGCCAGACGTGCCAACTGGCCCGTGCGCCGTTGATCGCCGCTCACATGCGTGGCGACGACCAGCATGCCGTCGGTCTCGACAGCGAGTGCGCCCTTCCCCGAATCATCCTCGAAGGACTCAGCAGCGATCTGGCGGCTCGGTCCGTCGACCAGAAGCACGAGATGTTCCCCGGGCTCTCGCAGCGAGCAGGTGCCCCGACGCTGTGCCGGAACGCGCGGATACCTCAACGCGTGCACCGTCCGGCCGGGCAGCGCACCGCGGAGGGCGTCCAACTGGTCACCGCTGACTTCCTGAAGAGCGATGACCTGCTCGTCTCGGCCCTTCAGAAGGGCTGTGACCGCAGTGATCCGCCCGGACTCGTCCGGGCAGCGCACAAGGACGTCCTCGTCCCAGTTCTCGGCATGCACGCGGTGCAGGACATTCCAGCTGGCGACCGTCATCACACTAGGTTGCGCGGCCACAAGCCTCACTGAAGCCTTCACACCGAACCACTGAAAATGACCCCGGGCAGTTGGCATTGCAATCCGGCATCCAACGTCAACAACCTTCACCTCTCCCTACCGACCATGCTGTCCGAGCAAAGTCGACTAGCGTACCACTCCGCGACGACAGATCCCGTGAGGTGAAGTTTTCGTCTCCTGGTGCTGGGCGCACCAGGCGGTATTCGGCGACGACAAGAGCCGTCCGTCGCCCCCGGCTCTCTCCTCGGCGCGGTCACCGACGAGCGCGCGGGTCCTGACCGCCCGCACCGGGACCGGACCATTGCTGCGGGGTGCTACGAGCCGCCACGACGGTCCTCGATGATCCAGTCGTCACCCAGTTCGCAGCGCAGAGTCTCCAGTGCTGCGTCTGCCTGCTGCCGGAACAGCGTCCACTGCTCCGGCGTCCACGGGGACGGGTCGGGTGGGTACTCCCAGCCGATGGAGGACTGGTACCACTCGCACAGCCGTTCCAGCTCGTTACGTGTTGCTGTGCTGAGAGGCAGGCGTTCCAGCTCGCAGGGGAAGCCGTAGGGGCTGTCGAGGTCTGAAAGGCCTGGCCACAAAGGGGTGTGCGGAACACCGGCTTCGAAGAAGTACCGCAGGTGATAAGCCATACGGCACCCTACTTACGGCACCTGGCAAGGGTCCGCTCAGCTTCGCCCCAATCGCGCATACGCTGGGCGACACCCCTGAGCCGCGGCGGCGTATCGCCCTGGATGAGTACGAGATCGCCCTGCTGGCACAGAGGTGGGAGCAGGTGGACAGGTATGACGCAGACGGGCTCGCGGTCCTGGCGCTCCGTGGCCCGGCCGCCTCCTTCGAAACGGTGGGCAAGAGCAGTCCATAGCCGCCCCGGCGCCCCAAGCACGTGCGTGCCCCCGGTACATTCCTACCCGCACGCCGATGCCCGCCGGTTGTGGGCGGCGGACTGGTGGCCTCCGGGCTGAACCGGGGTCAAAGCTGCTGCGGGCGGTCGGCGGCCCGGTCGACTCGGGCGTCAGGAGTGACTGGCAGGTATTCGATGTGAGGCTTGCTTCGGGTGTGCTGGGCGGTCTCAGCGCTGCAGCCGACGTAGGTGGACAGCAGGACGTAGTCGCTCGTGACCAGCCAACTGCGGTCCTGCAGCCACCAATACGCAGGCCCGCCCTCCCCAACCCGCTCTGCTGCCGCCTCCCGCGCCGACTCCAGGTCGGCCAGGGAGGGCCGGACAACGGCAGGCGCGTTGCTCAGCTGACCAGCCGGCGGACATATTGATCACGTCTCGCACTGTGACCACTTCATCAGTGTCAGCGGCGCTGATGCGGATGCCGAAATCGTCCTCCAGCAACAACCGCAACATCGCCAAATCCAGGTCGCCCGCGCCGAGGTCCTCCAGGAGTCGCGCAGTGGCAGTGACCTGAGCCAGTGGCACGCCGAACGTCTCGGGGATAGGTGGCCGCACCCGCTGCTCCAGGTACTGCGCTGCAACGGAAGGTGCCGACAGCGGCAGCATGCCGGCAGCAGCCAGGACTGGTGCGGGGGCGCCTGCCAACAGTGGAGGGAGAGCAGTGCCAGTGTGGCCGTACGGTGCCGGGTGTTCAGCAAGTGGCACGAGTGGACACCGCCCCGCTGACAGTGGCGGGCGCTCGCTCCGGAGGTGTCGACGCAGTTGTGAGTTGGGGGGCGGGTTGGGTGTCAGCGGAGGTGACGGACTGTTGGCCTGGTAGGCCGTCGTTTCTTCTCGCGCTGGTGGCTGTCAGGGGGTGACCAGACGGCTGTCAGCGGCTGGCTAGTACTGCAGTCGCATATCGTTGCCTGAGCTGGTCGGTTTCGTTGTCCCGGGCATGGTGGGGGTGGACGAGGCTTGCCTGGGGGCGGCTGAGCTGGAGTCGGTGTTCGCGCGGGTGGCGGGCCGGTTCTCGCGTGTGGATCTGCGGTGGCGGATGCGGGACTACGTGCGCGGCCTGCTGGCGCCGGTGGAACGGAAGAACGGCTGGCAGCTCGCCGAGTATGCAGGCCACCGCGGCCCCGCTGGCTTCCAGCACCTGCTCAACGGTTCGACCTGGGACGCCGACGCGCTCCGGGACGACGTGCAGCACTACGTCGCCGAACGATTCGGCCGCTCAGGCGGCGATTGATCGTGGACGACACCGGCTTCATCAAGAAGGGCACGGCCTCGGCTGGTGTCCAGCGGCAGTACTCCGGCACGGCCAGCCGCACCGAGAACTGCCGGATCGGAGTCTTCGCCACCTACGCCTCGACCAAGGGTCGGGCACTGGTGGACCGACAGCTCTACCTTCCGAAGTCCTGGACAGGTGACACGGATCGGTGCCGGGCAGCGGGCATTCCGAAGAACCGCGGGTTTGCGACCAAGGGCGAGCTGGCGCACGGGCGATGATCCTGCGGGGCCTGCCCTCGCCCTTGCCGATCGCCTGGGTGACCGGTGACTGTGCTTACGCCAGGAATGGCGGATGCGCCGCACCCTGGAGGAGGCCGGTGTTGGCTATGTCCTGGCCGTGCCGAAGTCCCAGCAGTTCCACGCTCCTTTCGCACGTATCGACCACGCCATCGCCCAGGCGCCGGAGGAAGCCTGGGAGCGGATGCCTGCGGCGACGGCGCGAAGGGCCCTCGGGTTTACGACTGGGTCGCCGCCTGCCTGTCGGCCATCGATGTCTTCGACGGCGACACACCGCCCCATCAGCGGTGGGCTGGCCCGCCGCAGTCTGACCAGGGCTGATGAGATCGCCTACTACGTCGCCTACGCGCCCAACGGCACCACGGTGGCCGACCTGGTCCGGGTCGCCGGGGCCCGCTGGGCGATCGAGGAAGCCTTCCACGCGGCCAAGAACGAGTGCGGCCTGGACCAGTACGAGATCCGCCGCTATCCGGGCTGGTACCGGCACATCACCCTGGCCATGCTCGCCCACGCCATCCTGGCCGTCCTCGCAGCCCAGGCCACCGAAAAGGTGGCTGCAGAAACGACGCCACCAGCACTGTCCCCGTCACCGTGGCAGAAGTCCGGCGACTCCTGGACGTACTGCTTCCCCACCCCGAGCCCCGAGGCGACCCCATCGCACACGCCCTGAGATGGTCCCGCTGGCGCAGACAGCACCAGGCCGTAGCCCGGCACTGCCACTACCGAAGAAGAACCAGCTCAGGCAACGGTTTGCGACTGGAGTACTAGCCGCCCGGTGGCAGCCGTTCGGCCACTTCATCACAGCCACCACAGCAGAAGAACATCACCGGCTCACAGCCCAGCAGGCCGTCGTTCCTGATGACACCCCACCCGCAACTCACATCACGAGTAGCGCCGCCAGTTGTTGGTTTGGGAGGCATCCGGATTCGCAGTCGAGTCATGTTCAAGAAGTTCGGTTCTGGCTCGAGTTCCGTGTCCTGCACACGTCGAGTGCCGATCGGGCGGCGGGGTCGGCATCGGGAAAATTGCCCGGACATCGCCATCCGTTCTCCTGGACGTTCGAGATCCAAGTCTCCCCGGTATCCCGGGCCTCAGGGCCCGTTTTGAGCCCTGGCCCGATAGGTGCGCTTCTTGGCGAGGGCGCCGCAGGTCTTCATCGAGCACCAGCGGCGGGCGCCCGCACGGGAGGTGTCGACGAACGGTGTACCGCACGCGGGGTTTCCGCAGATGCGGACGCGTGTGCGGTGTTCCGAGCAGCAGAGTTCGATCAGATCCCGCGCAACCATGGAGAGCACCGCCGCGACCCTGTCTCCGTGCCAGCGCACGGAGGTCGCGTCGGCCGAGAGTTCGGGTACGGAGGTGGGCTCGGCGGCCGCGCTGTTGATGAGCGCGATGTCCTCGCGGGCGGGCGGGGCTCCGTCGGCCAAAGCCTGGCCCGTCCGCTGGATCGCCTCGCGTAGTCGTCTGGCGTGGTCCAGGTCGGATTCGGTGCAGTCCGGCGCCACCGTGGTGCAGCCGCTCTCGACGCTCCAGCGTCCCAGGTCGTTGGGCCGGGCCAGCCGTTCGAAGGGCGTGTCCGTGCCGCGATCGGCCAGGGTGCCGACGAAGGCGAAGCACAGGCGCGCGTCGTCAAAGCGGAAGTCGGCCTTGGTGCGCTGGCGCCCTCCGCGTCGACCGCCCTTGTCGTTCATGTCCACCACTTTATGCGGTTGACATCGCGTCGGACAAGTACTTGGCTTCAAAGTCCACCGCTTGAACCGGTGCACTTTGAGGTCCTCGCCGCATCACGAGCCACAAGGAGGTCGCGTCCATGCGCGCCGCAGTCATCGAAGAACTCAACAAGCCGCTCGTCATCCGCGACGTGCCCGACCCCGACTGCCCGCCGGACGGCGCGATCCTGCGCGTCGGCGCCAACGGGATCTGCCGCACCGACTGGGCACTATGGTCCGGGAACTTCTGGACGGGCGGCCCGAGCGTCAAGCCCCCGTTCGTCCTCGGCCACGAGTTCGCCGGCACCGTCATGGAAGTCGGCCGGGACGTACGGCACTGGCGGGAGGGTGACCGCGTCATCTTCCCGATGAACCCCGGCGAGGGCTCCTGCGAGATGTGCCGCAGCGGCAACCAGCAGGTGTGCGAGCACGTGGACTCGCTCGTGCCCGGGGTCTCCTACTGGGGCGCCTTCGCCGAGTACGTCATCGTCCGCTTCGCCGACGTCAACCTGGTCCGCGTGCCGGAGTCCGCCGACTTCGTCGACGTCGCCGCTCTCGCCTGCCGCTACATGACAGCCTTCCACGGCGTCGTCGACCAGGCGAAGGTCCGCGGCGGGGAATGGGTCGCGGTGTACGGAGCCGGCGGCGGCATGGGCCTGTCGACGGTGGAGGTCGCCGCGGCGACGGGCGCCAACGTCATCGCGATCGACATCACGGACGAGAAGCTGGAGGCCGCGCGGGCCTTGGGCGCGGTCCATACCATCAACGCGGCGAAGGACCAGCCCACGGAGGCGGTGAAGAACCTCACCAGGGGTGGAGCGCATGTGTCGGTCGACGCCGTCGGGATCGCCGAGGCCTGCCGCAACTCCGTCCTGTCCCTGCGTACACGGGGCCGCCACCTCCAGCTCGGGCACACCACCGCCGCGGAGAAGGGGGAGGTGGCGCTGCCGATCGACGTCATGATGGTCAAGGAGCTGGAGATTCTGAGTGCCTTCGGCATGCAGGGCCAGCGATTCGGCACCATGCTGAACATGATCTCCGCGGGCCGCCTCAACCCCGGCCGGATCGTGACCCGCACCGTCGGCCTGCACGAGGCGAACGGGGTGCTGGAGTCCCTGGAGACGTACGGACCGACCGGCGTTGTGGTCATCGACGAGTTCCAGGCCTGAGCCATCCCGCCCGGCACCGCACGCAGCAGCACCCCTCTCGGGGAAGGAGGATAGTTCGGGGCGTCGAACGTCGTGCCGTCGCCGGCAGAGCAAGCCGTTCTGCCTGCCGGCGGGGTCGCCGTACCCTCCTGTGCGGTTTGCCCGCCGGATGTGAGCAGCGGCTGGATACCCCCGCGACCGGTATGCGGTGGCCGGTCGGGTTGCAGGTCAACGAGACTCGCGCGCTGTGGATGAGGACAATGACTCCGGCGGCGTCCTCTCTCCGAGGGCTGGACGTTGGTGACACTGCCGCAAAAGGCGTGATGCCGGCGGCTGGTCGTCGGCGCCGCTGTGCGGCCGGTGACAGTTGTAGTGGATGTTCCAGACGGCAATCGCAGCCGATCGCGCGTCTTCGCTGGTGAAGTCCCGGGCGCAGAGCAGTTCTTCGGCCAGGACGCGCTGGTGGCGTTCCACCGTCCCGTTGTGGCGGGCTGTGCAGGGCTTGGTCTTCTGGTGGCGGGTCTGGTTACCGACGATCCGGGCGAAGTCGCCGGATCGTCGGCAGGCGCCGTTGTCGGTGACGATCCTCTGGATGTGGTTGATGCCGTGGGCAAACCAAACCCTCGCACGGGCGAGGAACGCCGCCGCGGTGAAGCCCTTCTCGTCGTCCAGGGGTTCGATGCAGACGAGCCGAAAGTGACCGTCGACGATGGAGTGCAGGTAGATGTGGCCGCGCTTCGCGCCGGCCGTCTTCGCCCGTGCCGTCACCTTGGCCTGGTCGCTGTTTCGGCCGTGGATCCGCCGGCCCCCGCCGTCGGGGATCCGGCAGGCCTTGTTCAGCCCAAGTGGACCATGTGCCCGGGCCGGCGGGCAATGATCTTGCCGGGCCCTGCGGTCGGTGCCGCCGCTGGGGTCGATGAACCGTGGTCGGCCCAGCCCGAGCCGGCTCAGGTGGCGGCCGACCGTGCGTCGGTCGATGACGGTGCCCAGGTCGGCGGGTTCGTCGGTGATCCGTCGGCGGGCCACTTGTGCTCACGCGGCCATGCCTCGACCTGTTGGATCGCCTCGGGCGGCGTCGCGGTCGGGCTGCTGTGCGGTGTCGAGGGGCGGCCTGGAAGACCGGCTTCGCCATATCGCCGCCATCGGTCGACCCACTTGGACGCGCACGCACGCGAGATACCCGTCTCGGCTGCTACGTGAGCGATCGGTCGGGTCCCACACCGAGCGATCAGGCGGCGCCACCCCTCCAGGCTGAGCGGGGCGTTGCGATGCACCATGAGCACGTCCATTCTCGTCGGTGGCAGGGTTACGCCGTGGTCGGACGGTCGCGCTGCATCTCGCACAGCTCCCAGATGGTGTTGCGGGTGGTGTCGTCCAGGACGGCATCGGGCCACGGGGTCGGCTTGGCCTTGCTGTTGAAGTAGACGCCGTTCGTTTTGCGCTCCTCGGGGCTGGAGGCGAGGTACACGCTGGAGCGCGTGGCCCTCAGCAGCGCCCGGTGGCCGTAGACGACGGGCATCGCCAGCCGCAGCAACGGGACGATCGGGCGGGCCAGTGGCGGATAGGTGCCGACGGTGAGGTTCTTGTTCATCGAGGTATAGGCATGTCCGGGGTAGGCGACGTTCAGCGTCACCGGTGTGGCCGCAAGTTCCTGGGCGAAGCGGTAGCTCATCGCCATCTGCGCCAGCTTGGTCTGGTTGTAGAACGACAGCCCGACATAGGACTTCTCGCCCTGCAGGTTGTCGAGGTCGATCCGCCCCCGGGGGATGCCGCCGGTGATGTTGATGACCCGGGCCTGCCCGGACGCGGTCAGGGCCGGCATCAGCCAGTGGGTGAGGCAGAACGGCGCGACCACGTTGACCGCGAACGCGGTCTCGATACCGTCCTCGGTCACCTCGCGGTGGGAACGGGTCGCTCCGGCGTTGTTGATCAGCACGTCCACGCCGCCGGCCCGGCCGCCGGCCTCCTGGGCGAGGCGACGGACGTCGCGCAGCCGGGACATGTCGGCCGTGATCGCCGTGACGTCGTCATTCCCGCTGGTGTGACGGAGGTCCGCCACGGCAGCGTCGGCGCGGCACTTGTCCCGTCCGACGAGGATCACGCTCGCGCCGAGCGCGGCCAACTGCCGCGCAGTCTCCTTGCCGATGCCACCCGTGCTGCCGGTCACCAGGACGATCTTGCCTTCCATGGACACCATCCCATTCGCCATCTGTCACTTGGTGACATGATAGTCATCGAATGAAGCAAAGTAGACTGAGTGCATGAAAGAAGGACTGCGCGAACGCACCCGCCGAGCAGTGCGGGCGGAGCTCACGCAAGTGGCCATCGACCTGTTCGCCCGCCAGGGCTTCGACGAGACGACCGTCGAGGACATCGCCCGAGCAGCCGGCATGACCAAGCGCAGCTTCTTCCGTTACTTCCCGACCAAGGAAGACGTCGTCTTCGACGGCATCGACCTCACCGGAGAGAACGTCGTCGCCGACATCGCAGCGCGACCAGCAGGCGAAGGGCCGTGGGAGTGCCTGCACCACGTCCTGAAGGCTTGGCAGGAAGAGATCCACGCCAGTGAGCAGGCACTCGCCACCATCCGCCTGATCGAGGCAACGCCCGCACTGGCCGGGCGACTCCACCAACGCAGAACCGAATGGCGCAGGCGAGTCAGCGACGCACTCCAAGATCGGCCAGGGACCGACCTCGACCCCTACACCGCGGACCTGCTCACCAACGCCGCTACGGCCGTACTCGACGCCATATCCAGCCAGTGGGCCCGATCAGACGGGAACGCGGACCGCCCAGCCCTCCTAGACCAGGGGTTCAACCAGGTCCACGTTGATCCCAGCCCGCGGCAGGTGTGACCCGCCTCCCCGTCAAACTGACCGCAACCAGAGCGCACGCATCGTCGATTCGACCGCGTCCACGCACGTCTCCGGGTACCCGGGGAACGCGCCTGCGCCCGGCTCGATCAGTGGCCCATCCTGCGTCTGGCCAGCTGCTCGGCCCACCCCGTCGGAACCGTCATCGCTGCTGTTCATACGCTTCTGACCTGCGGCGTTTCCGCATGAAAGAGGTTCACTGAGCAGCAGGTGGCCGTCAGGTCGTTGGCCAAGAGCGCGTGGCAGTCCGGGAGCAGGGCGTCGAGCGGGTCCCGGGGGGGGACGGGAGCGGTCGAGCGGTCCGACGGCCGCGAACGTCTCCCGTACGTCGGGGCAGAGGATGGCGGTGAAGCGCTCGAAGTACAGGCGGGCGGCCGTGCCCTCGACACCGCAGAGTTCGTCGATGCGACTGACCCCGGCTGCCTGCGCCGCGAAGGCGGTCAGGGCGTCGAGGACCGGGGCGAGAGAGCGCTTGCTGCCTGGCGGCTGTTGCGGCGCAGGCCCCCGAGGTGATCGGGCACGCGGTACGAGCCGTGCTGCGGCTTCGGCGACGCGAGATCCGCCTCGGGGATCAGGCTCGTGCACGTGTCGGCCGTGATGGTGATCGAGGAATGGCCGAGCATCCCTCTGGATGCCCTTCAGGTTGGCCCGGCCTCATGGGCCGGCGTCGCCGCACCGTGGCGGAGGTCGTGGAGCCGGACCGGCGGGAGGCCGATCTCCTCGTACAGTTCGATGCGTCACCGTGTGACGTTAGCGCGGTGGCGTTGGCGCGGTGGTTCATCTCGCCGCTCTCCTGGGGGAAGACGCGCCCCGTCTCCACCCAGGCGCTCCCCCACTCCTCTCGCTCCTTGTTGCCTGTCAGCGCGGTGATGCGAGGAACCCGTCGACAACGCGACGAACCATTGAGACCGCGTCACTTTCACCCACGCGCAGGGCGGTGTTTGCGGCGTTGAGCACCGCGTCGATCTGAAAAGCCGCGAGGTTCACGTCCAGTTGGGCGATCTCCCCGGTGTCCACGGCCCGGCGTAGTTCGCCGGCGAGGAGAGCGAGCCATGTACGGCGATGGAGCAACAGGGTGTCACGGACGTGTCCGGGCCGGCTGTCGAAGTCGGGGAGGCTGGCCGCCCAGAAACAGCCTCCGGCGAACAGGGGCGCCTCGATGTAGGAGATCCAGCGTTCCGTCAGTGCGCGGAGCCGGGCGCCACCCCAGCCCCCCACAGCATGGTCAACCTGACGCCGAGTGGGATCCAACCACACCGTTGATCATTTTGTTATAAGTTCTTAAGTTTGAACCGGGGCATGCCAGGCCCTCCCTCCCCCAGGCCCGTTCGTCACGGCTGACCGCCACCGGCGCTGCTGCGACGTCCTCGGTGCAGGAGAACGAATGCTCCGCGTCGGGGTTGCCGTGGACGAGGGCCAGTTCGCCGTCGCGGACTCGGGGTGCGACCAGCAGCATGTGAGCGGCGGCCTCGCGCGCGTGGAACCACACGACGGCCCGCTGGCCACCTGCACCCCTCCAGCGGGCTCCCCATGCGGACCGGGAAGGCAAAGTGGCCATACAGTGAGGCTCGCCCGCACAGCGAGAGGTGCGCCAGCACCACACGCACCGTCAACCCGGTGCACAGCGACGGGGTCGCCCAGCCCGCGCCCGCCTTCCGGCCGAGGGCGTGCGTCGACCATGCGCTGGACGAGCGGTGGAGCGGCGTACAGCGGCTCCTTGAACTCCAGGTAGATGGAGGCGGAGCGGTAGAGCTCAAACGTCGGTGGGTTGCCGGGCAATCACCAGTGGCGGGACGGGGTGCCCACAGCCTGGCTCATGACCGCCTTCGCAGGATCGTCGTCGGTGGCAACCGCGCGCTTGCCGAGGAAATCGGGCCTGGGTACAGCTCTCCCGATCAGCGGTCTTGGGACTTCGACAGTACGCTCCGATCCGGGAGGCCGGAGCCGCACAGGCGGGGAATTGCGGCGGGAATCAATGGGCGGTGGGCTGACTCGGTTGGAAATAGTGCCCCTGGTCGAGATCCTCGAGCAGGCCGATCTCGGTCGGAGCCCAGCCGGTGACCTCTCGGGTGAGGGTGTTGGAGACGGGGCTGTCGGGCTTGAGGAACATCCCGACGAACCCGAAGTGCTCGTCGACTTGGTCCATCGGTACCGATCGTGTCGGAATGCCGAGGTGGCGCCCGATGGCCGCGGCGATCTTGCGGATCGCGATACCCTCCTCAGCCGCGGCGTGCAGGTATCCCGTCGGTGCGGCCTCGATCGCCAGCCGGAAGAGCCGGGCGGTGTCCCGGACGTGTACTGCAGGCCAGCGCGACGACCCGTCACCTGGGTAGCCCGAGAACCCGGCCCGGCGAGCGGTCTCGATGAGGTGCGGGACGAAGCCGTTGTCCCCCTTGCCGTGGTTGGTCGGAGCCAAACGCAGGACAGTGGGCCGCGCCCCCTGCTCGGCGAGCGCGAGCGCGGCGTCGTCCGAGGGCTGTCGCACGGCAACCAGCGCGTCGGGCGAGGGGCGATCGTGCTCAGTGGCAGGCACCCCGTGCCGCGACAGTCCCACGGTGCCGGAAGCGACAGCGATTGCCCCGCCAGAAGCGAGCCCCTCACCGAGCGTCTGGATGGTCGTGACGTCGGAGGCGACTGCCTCAGCCATCCCTCCGCTCAAGGAACGCTCAACCGGAAATGCGAGGTGGACTACGGCGTCGACGCGGGCGGCGGCGTCGCGCAGCACGTCGAGGTCCTCGACGGTGCCGCGGACGCTCGCGGCGCCGGCGGCCTCGACAGCGGCTGCCGACTCCTCCGAGCGGGCCAGCCCGGTGACATGGTGTCCGGCTGCGAGGAGCTCGGGTACGACGGCGGAGCCGACCCAGCCGGATGCGCCGGTGACAAGAACGCGCACGAGAAGAACCTCCATACAGTGGTAGTGGTCGCTCACCGCGGTAGGGAGACGGACGCTCCACTTGATCGCCCGTCTCCGCCCTGTCTTCCAGGGCCCGAGTCGTGGACCGATTGCCTTCCCCATCGGCTGCTCCCGGAGAGGCGGGCGAGGCCCGCCGCGGCGCGACTGCCCAAGGTCGACGGGGCGTCTCCTCACCGGCGCGTGACGGGAGGGGTCACGCTTACTGGCCACAGCGGCGAGTGCCCCACTCACCTGTCAGTTCGTCGAAGCGGATGGCGTCGAGGATGCGGCCATTCCGGCCGCACATCCGGACGCTGGTCCATTCAGGCACAGGATTCTCCTCGTGGGGCGGGGCTGCCTGGGAAGCACCGTGGGGGAGGCGCTTCGTCACAAGCATCACGGCAACGTGCGGTGACAACCAGGGCGCATCTATCGTCGGACTCAGAGACCGTGGATAACCCGCCGTGGCCGCCCGACACTGAAGGAACCGGAGGACCGAGCCGTACCGTCCGGATCGGCGTCCGAGCCCTTGGCAAACGCCTCGTCCCGACCTGCACCCCGGAGCACACCGCGATGACCGACCGAACTGAACTCGGCCGCTTTCTGCGGGCTCGCCGTGCGGCCCTGCGGCCGGCCGACGTCGGGCTGATGCCAGGTGGTCGCCGACGTACGCCCGGTCTGCGCCGCGAAGAGGTGGCGGTGCTCGCGAACATATCCACCGACTACTATGAGCGGCTCGAGCAGGCCCGCGGCGTCAATCCGTCGGAAACCCTGCTCGCCGCGCTCGCCAGGGCGCTGCGCCTGTCGACCGACGCACGCGATCATCTCTACGCGGTTGCCGGGTATCAGCCGCCCCCGGGCCTGCCCCACGACGGTTACGCCGATCCCGGCCTGACGCACATCCTCGACTCCCTCAAGGACGATCCGGCCCAGATCGTCGATGACCTCGGCACGGTCGTCATCCAGAATCCGATGGCCGTCGCTCTGCTCGGCCCGCTGGTCGACCGCCCCGGCCACGAGGCCAACGGCGCCTGGCTCTGGTTCGTGCGGCCCGAGCATCGCGGTATCTACGCCGAGGAGGAGCACGAGGCGATCGGGCGCACCATCGTCGCCGACCTGCGTGCGTCCGTCTTCCGTCACGGCCACCACCCGGCTGGGCAGGCCCTTGTCGACGAACTCCGCGAGAAGAGCACGGAGTTCGCTGCGCTCTGGGAGCTCGGCGAGGTCGCCACCGTCAGGTCGACCCGCAAGTCCGTCCTGCATTCCCAGGCCGGCCGGCTGGATCTGCACTGCGACATCGTCCTCAGCCCGGGCACCAGCAAGCGGCTCTTCCTCTACCGGCCGCGACCCGGCACCGAAACGGCCGAACGCCTGGAGTTCCTCCGGCCGCCGCCTCGCCCGGGCGGAGAGAGCCGGTCCGGAGCGGGTTCCGCTGCTCAGCTCCCCGGCGGGGCCAAGGCGCTCTCCCCCACCGGAGCGGGCCGGATGAGCCGCGTCCCGCCTTCCTCGGGGCAGAGGATCTCCATGTGACCGCGGAGCTGACCCCCACCCTCTTCCCCGACATCGACGCATCTGGCCAACCGGCCACCGCAGATCAACCGTTCAAGGAACGGACGTCCGCGCCGGACGTACCCGACTGCCTCGACGGCTTGGCCGTCCGGCAGTGGGACACTCCGGCGGTACCCGGGCCTTGGGGCGGGTACCGGCGGCGTGGTCACAGGAGGATGACGGTGCGCTCGCCCGGTGCGTCCTGGTGGGCCCAGGCCGCCTCGACCTGGTCGAGCGGGAACGGGTGCGGGTGCACGGTCATGCCGCCTGCGGCGATCGCCGCGACGAGTTCGGTGAGCTCCCGCTGCATGATCTGCATCTCCACCGAGCCGAAGCCGCTGCCCAGGATGCGGAACGCGTTGGAGCGCAGGGTGTGCCCGGACAGGGTGATCGAGTCTCCGCCCACGCCGCCGATCTGCACCCAGTCGAGCAAGCGGGTGTGCTGGGTGCGTGCCCCGAGGACGGCACGCATGGCGAGTTCGGTGGGTGGGCCCCAGATGTAGTCGAGGACCACGTCGACCTCTGCGGCGGCCGCGGCGAGCGAGGCCGCGGTGGCGTCCTGGTCGGGGGCGAGCTGGACAGTATCGTCCGCGCCTTCGGCACGGAGTTCGTCGAGGCGGGTGCGGTTGCGGCCGGCGGCGATCACCCGCCCGGCACCGAGGTGCTTGGCCACCTTGACAGCCATCGATCCGGCGTTGCCGGTCGCGCCGTGCACCAGGACCGACTGCCCGGCCTGGAAGGGCACACGGGTGCGCAGCACCAACCATGAGGACATGGCGGGGTTCATGGTCGCGGCCAGCGGTGCGGGAGCGGCTCCGGCCGGGACCGGGATGGCGGCGGCCGGATCGATGACGATGCGTTCGGCCAAGGAGCCGGCGCCCATCACCATGACGTATCCGAGGCTGCCGTCCGCCCGGCGGACGACGGCGTCGGCACCGGCCAGCGCGGGCAGTGTCCTGGGACTCGTGTAGTGCTTGCCGGCGGCGATGCCGCGGGTGGCGGGGTGCACGCCGACGGCGAGGACTTCCACCACCTCTTGGCCGGGGGCGGCATCGGGGGCGGGGATGGAGCGGAAGTGCGGCGGCTCATCGTAGGACTCTACGAGCGCGGCATTCATCATGGACATGCGAGCTTCCCTGGCGGCGATTGGCGGTGAGGGGGCTGCGGCTCAGCTGGGACGGAACCGGCGGGTGAACTGTAAGATACGGAGAAGTGTCTTATAAGCCAGGAGGATAGGGGCTCACGTTAAGATACGCAAGCGAATCTAATCGTCCGGCGGGACGCCGCGAGAATGGATGTGTGGGCGCAATGGATACTGGGGGCAGCGGTGAGTGAGCGGCGTACGGAGAGCACTCCCACCCGACGCAGGGGCGCCGCCCTGGAGAAGGCGATCACCGACGCCGCCTGGGAGGTCCTGGTCGAGCAGGGCTACAACGGCTTCACCTTCGAGGCCATCGCAGCGCGTGCCGGCACCAGCAAGCCGGTGCTCTACCGGCGCTGGCCCCAGCGCGAGGACCTCCTCATCACCACACTCGCCCGGCACTGGCGTCCACTCGACACCCCTGACACCGGGAACCTGCGCCAGGACGCCCTTACTCTCCTGCGCACGGTCAACGCCGAGCGCGCCCAAGCACTGATACTCATGCAGATCCACCTGGCGGACTACTTCCGCGCAACCGGCACCAACTTCAGCGACCTACGCAGCCGCCTCCTCACCGCAGACCAGACGTCTCCCTTCAAGCGGCTCGTGGACCGCGCCGTCGAGCGCGGCGAACTTGCGCAGGTGCCGCGAACCGAACGCATGGTGAACCTGCCCTTCGACCTCGTGCGCCACGACATGCTGATGCGCATGGGCCCGGTGGCGGACGAGACGATCGTCGAGATCGTGGACACGGTGTGGCTGCCCCTGCTCGACCTGCCGCCGCACGGTGCGCACGCAGGACGTTGAGAAGGCCGAGGCCGAGGACTGGTCGAAGGCCCGGCGGTAGCCTGGACCACCGGGAGCCCGCCAGTGTGCGGCTTGTCGAAGGACTCCTCCAGGTAGGCGGTCTCGTGCGGCTGGTAGGGCTCCAGGGCGACTGGGCCGGGGACAGACCCCGCTCGCCCGCGATCTCGTGGACGCGCTCGGCCACTGCCTGATCCTCGTCGCGGTAGAGGATCCTGCCGCCCTCGTCGGTCTCGGCACGCGCCGTGGCGGTGTCCCGGGTCCGCGTCAGCCCCGGCTCCAAGCACCATCTGATCGTCGCCCGCCACAGAATTCCGCTCACCAGGACGCTTGCCGGCGGCAACCGGCACGATGTCGCCGGATCCCGCTTCTTCTGGGCTGTCTGTTCGACTGATCCGGCGTCTGACAGCAGTCGGCAGAAGCCACTCAGGTCCGGAAACGGCTTCGCAACTTGTTCTTCAACCTGAGCGCAGTCGGGCGCGCAGGACTGCCGCACCGTCCCCCTCAAGGTCCTCGCAGGCCGCTGCGCGGCCCGCCATCGCCATCACCAGCGAGAGGGTCGACCCCCGGAGCAGATCCCCCGAGCCGCCGGTGAACGGCCCGTCTGTGGCCTCGACCCGCAAGCCCGCAATCGCAGTCTTGCTCGCGACGGTGAAATCGCGACCGGCGAAGAACCGGGCCGCGGCGGTCGTCGTGGCTACCGGCGGCGTCCGCGCAAGACCCAGTGGCCGGCGGATGTCCTCGCCGTGGACGACTATTTCGCCCAGCCAGGCCGCAGTATGTCCTGTCGGTCCGGCGGGCCCGGCGACAACTTCGCGGAATCGCCGCAGGGTCTCTTCGGGTGTAGCACCACGGTGCTCTGCGAGTCGTCGGTCGTTGTGCAGATCGGGGTTGAAGCGCGCGGCCAGCATGCTCAGCAACCAGCGCCACATCCTCGTACTGGCACCTGCGGTCAGATGGGCTACGACCTCCTCCACGGTCCAGCGTTCACACAGTGATGCTTTCGCCCACTCGGCCTCGCTGAGCCCGGTGAGGTCTTGAGCGAGCGCGGACCGCTCGACGTGTATCGCCCTTTCCAGCGCTTTCCGGGTTTCCAGCACGTGTGGTTCAGCCATGGGGCGGCCTCCAGAGATCGGTGTTCTCCATCAGGGACTCCTGCCGCCGCCCAAACTCATCGACCGCACCCCGTGGCGAGCCCTTTTCGACGCTCCAGTATCGAAAGGGGCTGGAACCAAGCTGCTCACCTGGGCATTCCCCTGCCGCTGAGGCACGGCGCGATGTCGACGGCCCGGCCGATGGCTGGCCGGCCCGGGAGATCGAGGACCCCGACCTGGAAGAGTGCCTCGACGGCCCGGAGAAACGCCTCGACAGTCTGGAGAAGGACGTCGACCGCGACTGGGCCGGGCCGGCGGCATCGTGCGCGGCTTCGCCACGCTGGTGGCGCGGATGCGGCCCGGCGGACCGAGGGCGACGAGCCACTGGCCGACCGGGCCGCGGACCGGGTGGTGGCGCGTGCCGTACGCCGCGAGCTGGCGGCGGCGCTGGCCGCACTGCCCCCCGGCACCGGGACGTGCTGCTGGTGGTGGCCTGGGGTGGTCTCGGCTACGAGGAGGCGGCCCAGGCCCTCGGTATCCCCGTGGGCACGGTCAGATCACGGCTGCACCGGGCTCGCAGCAAGCTGCGCGAAGCAGTGGGCGGATCCGATCCGACGGCGCTGCGAGAGGTATCCGACCATGAATGACGCACTCGAACTCTTGAGGGAGTGGGACGCGGACGCGGCCCCGCTCAGCGGTCCGGCCCGGGACCGGGCCCGGCACCAGCTGCTCAACGCGATGGCCTACGCGGACCAGCGCACCGGCACCGGCACCAGTCGCCGCCATGCACTGCGCCTCGCGGCCGCCGCGGTGGTCGCCACGGCGGTTACGGGGACGGGAGTCCTGATCGCCACGGACCTTGTGCCCGGCGTCAAGACGATCCCGGGAGTGAAGGACTCCGCCGGGCGGACCGGGGTGGGGATCGCCTGCACCGAGCGCGGATCCTACGAAGGCAAGTACCTGATCTTCGACCCGGCCTCGTATGAATTCCTGGGCTTCCCCAACGAGCGGACCTCGGCTTCCGGGAAGAAGAAGTACATCCAGCTGTCGCACGTGGTGGACTGGGGATCGTCGACCGGGTGAAGCAATAGCTCGGCCTCGCCGGGAGCGACCGGCCCGGACCGCGTCATCCGAGCAGGTCGCGGGCTGGAGTCAAGGGCCCAGCGTCCAGATGAGCTGCGATGCGCCTGATCGTCCCGGCAGTGTCCTCGAACAGATGCGCCTGCATGCCCGCCGCCTGGGCGGCCTCAACATTGGCTGCGACATCGTCCACGAAGAGACAGCGCTCCGGCCGCACCTCCAAGCTGGCGCAAGCAGCTTCGAAAGCACGCAGATCAGGCTTCTCGATGCCGAGTTCGTGCGAGTAGACGATCTGCTCCACCAACTCGTCGAAGTGGTACAGCGCCGCCTCCCGCTCCCTGGCCCCGACGAAGCTGTTGCTCAGGATGCCCAGCCTGCATCTTCCCTGCAGCCCCCGCACATAGGCGATGAGCTCCTCGTTCGGCGTCCCCAGATACTCCGTCCAGAGATCAGCCATGAAGGCGTCAGCCTGGGACGCTTCTAGACCCAGGCGGACCGCTACCTGTTCATACACCTCCCGTTCGCTGATGCTCCCGACACTCCCAGCACGCCACACGTCGCGCATCCGCTCATACACGCTGCCCAGCGGCAGCCCCAGCCCCTCTTCCCACCGTCGCATCCACCCCGTCTCCGGCGTGATCTCCAGTACGCCGCCGATATCGAGAATTACGCAGGTCGCGGTCACACGCCCCCTTTCGCCCCGTCCGGCCAACGAGCACACTCCTGTGATCCACGGAAGCACTGTTGCCCTTCCCCTGGGAGCAAAGGCAAGCAATCTTGGAAGCCCTGTGACAGCCCTGTCGCGAGCCGCTGACACGATCGGCCGCATCAGCAGGTGCGATCAAAGGCCGTGAAGCGAGAAACGATCGAAACCACCCCAGGGGACAGAATCACGCACGGAGGGCAGCAGATGCAGGGACTGTGCTGCACCGCCGCCGTCTTGCCCACCCCAGGCTCCCCGAACCCGCACCCGATCCCGATTCCCCGAGCTGCGACCGTGTGCCCGACCGTCTGCACACGGCGATGCGGAGCCCGCGCCTTCGGGAGTGGATCTCTGGGCACATGCGATCTGGCCGACTCCGGTCGAAAGAACATTGGTCACCCCGCTCGCCAAGGCTTGCGGATGAGCTGATGAGCGGCGAGACATACCGCTTCCGGGTCAGGGTGAGCTGGGTGGACCGGGACGCTCACAACGCTCCGCTGCTCGATGCCGTAACTCTTGTGCTCGACGGCCAGACCCGGCCGTCTCCCAACGGCACCTGGCCCGAGGTCGCCTGGCGCACCGCAGACGGCACTTTCCGCCCTCTTGACCAGGCCGGGCAGGGATGTGCCAACGGAGAACGCCGCTACCTGTCGGAGGACCCGGTCCCCCGTGACGGTCCTCCGACCCTTCGCATCCGTTGGCCACACCTCAATGTCGCCACGACGCAGAATGGCAGAGCGAGTGTGGTCGTTCGTCGCAACGAGCAACTGACCGACGGCACGGCGACGGACTCCGCTTTCGTGATGCGCACGGCGACGGTCACTGCACCTGAGGTCGCCACGCCGTCGCTGGTGGTAACACAGGCTTTGCCCCTCACAGGCGCAGACCTCGGCAGGGCGCTCACGGCGGCGATCGGTGACCTGTTCGGTACAGCGGAAGGCCCCCCTGTGACCATTCAGCTCGCCCACGGCCACCAACTCGTCGGAACCGTGCGCAGTTGGTGGCCCGTCGGGCTGTACCCACACCAGCCTCTCGGACCCTCGATCGGGGCCACCGTCGCAGCCGCCGCCGACGCCTGGGAACAGTGCGCTCATCCCAGTCCGGTTGGCGCGGCCTGGTCGATCGCTGTGAGTCTGTCATCGAATGTCCCGGGTTGTGAGAGCCGGCCGCTCCTCACCCTCCAGCGCCTGATCTACGAGGTTCCCGGAGGCGAGGGTTCCCCATAGGAGCAACTGCGGCGGAGGTCGGAGCAAAGGCGTAGGCCGGCCGACATCGCACCGGAACACCGGAGCCCGGGCCGCTCGAACGACCGACACCCGGACCACCCGCGGGAGCCAGCCACGCCCCTCACCTGTAGGGGGATCACCGAACCACCGGCTGCGCCCCGCGCGGTCACGGCTTCCGGGCGACGACGACCCCGTTGGCGGCCGGTGCGGTGAGAGTGGGGCGCCGGGGCCGTTCCGGCTCCGCCGACAACGCGACCGGGCGTTCACCGGGCGTGCGGGCACCTCAGCCGACCACCTGCTTCACGAGCGCGGCGATCCGCGCCTCTTCCTCGGCCGTCCCCTCGGTCAGCGCGACACCGGCGGCCCACATCGTCCCCTCGTCCCCTCGTCCAGCTTCGCCTGGGCGCTGAAGCCGAGCGTCGCGTAGCGCGCCTTGAACTTCGCCGTGACACGGGCTGCGGACAACTTGTGTTCACGGCGCATGGACTCGATGCGGGCCACGGTCTCGCCTGGTGTCCGGGTGGGTTGGTGACGTGGGGTGCTGGGCCGGTCATGCAGACCCCAGCACCCCGTGGCGGCGGTAGCCCGCCGCGCCAATCAGCGCTCTCCATCCGTTGCGCCCCGCGCCGTGGATCGTTGCCGCATCGGCCTGTCTGCGTATCGCGCACAGGGCTCAGCCATCAACACCTCCAGCAGTCGGCACAGCTGTCTGCTGCCCCTCCAACTGCTCCAAGCGCCAACCCGGCGAACCTGTGCGGTCAGAGCACTGGCGAGTGATGGCCGGGAGGCGCAGGCGGCCGTCGTGGATTTCGGCGATCTGGTCGACGGTGGTGAGGTGGGTGCGGTCGTGGGTGACCATGACGGTGGCGGTGGCCTGCTGGTGGGTGAGGCGGGTGATGAGATCGATGACGGCGACGCCGCGTTCGTGGTCGAGGGCGCTGGTGGGTTCGTCGACCAGGAGGACGGTGGGGTTGTTCATCAGGGCGCGGGCGATGTTGACCCGCTGGCGCTGGCCGCCGGAGAGCTGGTGGGGGCGGCGGTCGGCCTGGTCGGTCAGGCCGACGGCGTCGAGGAGTTCCATGGCCCGGTTTCGGGCGGTACGGGGTTTGCGGCCGTCGATCTGGGCCATGACCTGGAGTTGTTCGGCGGCGGTGAGTGAGGGCAGCAGGTTGGGCTGCTGGAAGACGATGCCGATTTTGTGGCGGCGCAGTTCGGTGAGTTGTCCGCGGGTGAGGCCAACGGTGGAGGTGCCGTCGATGGTGACGGTGCCGGCGTCGGGGGTGATGAGGGTGGCGGCGACGGCCAGGAGGCTGGACTTGCCGGAGCCGGAGGGACCGACCACGGCGGTCAGGCTGCCCTGGGGCACATCGAGTGTGACGTGGTCGAGAGCGGTCAGGCGGGTGTCGCCGTCGGGGAAGGTGAGGGTGATGTCGGTCAGGTACAGGCTCATCGTGTGCTCCCCAAGGCGGTCAGCGGGTCGACGGAGGTGATGCGTCGGATGGACAGGGCGGCTCCGAGAGCGCCGAGGAGGATCATCACGGCGGCCGGGATCAGGACGGTGGCGGGTGTGAGGAGGAACGGCACGGCGGAGCCGGATACGAGTGCGCCGAGGGCGGCGGCGATGCCGATGCCGAGCAGGGTGCCGCCGGCGAGGAGGGCGACGGCCTGGCCGAGGGCGTCCTTGAGCAGGCTGGCGGTGGAGGCGCCCAATGCCTTCAGGACGGCGACGTCGCCGCTGCGCTGGATGGTCCAGACGGTGAAGAAGGCGCCGATGACGAGGGCGGAGATGGCGAACAGGAAGCCGCGCATCAGCTGCAGGGAGCCGTTTTCGGACGTATAGGAGCCGATCGCGGACAGCGAGTCCTCGGTGGAGACCGTCCTGGTGCCGACCTGCTGGTCGATGGCCTGCGTATCGGCTTCGGGGGTGGTGCTCAGGGCGATCACGGAGGCCCTCGGGCCCTGGCTGCTGCCGGTGGCCGGCGCTGTTTCCTGCCAGATGCCCAGGCTGGTCCACACGACGGGGGTGTGACTGAAGTAGGCGTCGCCCTTGACGGCAGCCACCTCCAGTTGCCGGCCTGCCAGGGTGAGGGAGTCGCCGACCTGCACGCCGAGGTCGTCGGCGGCTGCGGTGGACAGCACCACCGCTCTGTCACTGATCTTGTCGCTGTCGGGGGCGAGGCGGGAGCCGAGCTCGATGCCGAAGGCCGAGACGGCGGTGTTCTTACCCCTAGCGGTGGCCTTGGTCGTGGTGATCCCCAGTGGTTCGGCGCTTTCGACGCCGGACGCCTTGGACCACTGCTGCCACTGCGCTTGCGCGACGGTGGAGTTGGAGTACGACAGGTCCTGCCCGCCGCTGGGGGCCTGGAAGGCGATCTTGTCGGCGGGCAGTCCCGTGATCGCGGAGATGTTCTGCTGACCCAGTCCGGCAGTCAGCCCGGACAGCAGCCCGACCAGCAGGGTGATCAGCACGATGACGGTCCCCATCAGGGCGAAGCGCCCCTTGGCGAACTTCAGGTCTCTCCAGGCGACGAACACGGCCGTGATCTGTCCTTTCCGCGGGGAAGCGGTACGCCTCCACCGTCGCGGCCCACCCCCTGTGTGCGCGTCTGGCGCAGGACGGCACTTCGCGGACCAAAAGACATCACACGGGTTCTGACTTTCGATGGAGGCCCCCGCGACGTCGGCCTCCGTAACCTGGGACGCACTATGAACACCGTCGCCCCCGCCCTGACCCCGACCGCCCGGGCCCTGACCTGGTGCCTGCACCTGATGGTCATCGGCCTGCTCGCCCTGGCTGCCGGCCGGGCCGTGACCGGCGACCGGCTCCACGTCGGATTGATCATTGCCACGGCAGCGGCGTGCGGCCTGGTGTACGCGGCCGGGCCCGTGCTGCCGGGCGTACGCGGCTCGCGACGGGCCGCCGGGCTATGGCTGGCCGCGGTGGGCGGTTGCTGGCTGCTGTTGCTGGCCCTGTCCCCCGACGCCGTGTGGGTGGCCTTCCCGCTGTACTTCCTCCAGCTGCACCTGCTGCCCCGCCGCGCCGGCCTGGCCGCCGTGGCCGCCACCGCCGCCGCGGCCATCGCGGGCTTCGCCGCCCACCAGCACTCCTTCAGCCCCGCCATGGCCATCGGTCCCGCGCTCGGCGCCGCCGTGGCGGTCGCGGTGGTGCGGGGGTATCAGGCTCTGTACCGGGAGAGCGAACACCGCCGCCAACTGATCGAGGAGCTCACCACCACCCGCGCCGACCTGGCCGCAGCCCAGCACACCGCCGGTGTGCTGGCCGAACGCGACCGCCTGGCCCGCGAGATCCACGACACCCTCGCCCAAGGCCTCTCCAGCATCCAACTGCTGCTGCGCGCCACCGAACGAGCTCTGCCCCACACACCGCAGAACGCCGCCCACTACGTCGAGCAGGCACGGCAGGCGGCCGTCGACAACCTCGCCGAGGCCCGTCGCTTCGTCGCCGCCCTCACCCCACCCGCGCTGGAAGGCACCACCCTGGCCGACGCCCTGGAACGTCTGTGCACCACGACCTCCGCCCGGCACCGGCTCACCACACGCTTCCACCTCACCGGTGAGCCCACCCCGCTGGCAACCGCGCACGAGGTCGCGCTGCTGCGCGTCGCCCAGTCCGCCCTGGCCAACACCGTCCGCCACGCCGAGGCCACCACCGCCGACGTCACCCTCAGCTACCTCGGCGACCGCGTTACCCTCGACGTCGTCGACGACGGATGCGGCTTCGACCCTGCCCGCCTGCCCGCCCCCGACCCCGAGGCCGGCGGGTTCGGGCTGGTCGCCATGCGCACCCGCGCCCAAGCCCTCCAAGGCACCCTCACCGTCGAATCCGCCCCCAGCCACGGCACCGCTCTGGCCGCCCAGCTGCCCCTCACCCCGCCAGCCGAGACCGAGCCCGAGGCCCGCCCGTGACCGACGAAGTCCCCATCCGCCTGCTCCTGGCCGACGACCACCCCGTCGTACGGGCCGGACTGCGCGCCGTGCTGGAAAGCGAGCCCGGCCTCGTCGTCATGGCTGAAGCCGCCACTGCCGAGGACGCCGTCACCCGCGCCGCAGAGGGCGACATCGACGTCGTCTTGATGGACCTGCAGTTCGGCAAGGGCATGGGCGGCGCCGAAGCCACCGCCCGGATCACTGCCCGGCCAGGAGCCCCGCACGTGCTGATCGTCACCACCTACGACTCCGACGCCGACACCCTGCCCGCCATCGAGGCCGGCGCCACCGGCTACCTCCTCAAGGACGCCCCGCCCGAGGACCTGGCCGCCGCCGTACGCACCGCAGCCGCCGGACGCACCGCCCTGGCGCCCACGGTCGCCGACCGGCTGATGAACCGGCTACGCACCCCGGGCACCCACCTGACCCGGCGCGAGACCGAAGTCCTCGCCCTGGTCGCCGACGGCCTGTCCAACCATGCCATCGGCGACCGCCTCCACCTGACCGAAGGCACCGTCAAGTCCCACCTGGCCCGCATCTACGCCAAGCTCGACGTCGACTCACGCACCGCCGCCGTTGCCACGGCAACCGACCTCGGCCTCATCCGCCGCTGACCCGAACGCACGGACGTTGGAGCTGCCGCGAAGCAGATGCAGCACCGGGCGTGCAGCCGCCGCGGACGACTACGGTTCCCACGAACGGGGCCCGCCTGGAAGGCCGCCTCGGGTCCAGGAGTTGTCCTCAAAGCGTCAGGTCCACTTCGGGGGCGGTGCGAGGAACACGCGGGCCGAGGCGTTCTCGATGTGTCCCGCAGCGCCGGTGTATTGCCTCTATGGTCGTCGCGGACAGCATCGGCAGTCCCAGCGGGCGTCGCGCAGCAGACCTTGCATGGGTCGCGGCCGGGCATGGCCCGCCTGTCCGGCGGACTGTCAGCAGTTCTTCCGTTCGACGTTCGACAGCAGTCCGAGCAGGTAGGAGCGGGCGGTCGCCCGCGGCTCAACTCAGCCGACGCGTCCCGCGAGCCGGGCCATGACCTGGCCGGACTCGGCTCGCCACCGGCCAGGGTCTATGCGCTGGCCTGCGGGCCCCCGCGTGATCTCCAGGAGTCCACAGAGCCCCTGGTGATCACGCAGTTGCTTCACCCGTTCCCAGTCCGGCCCGGTCCGGCCCGGTCCGCGTCAGGATCGCGACCGCCGCCCGCACTGCGATTCCCGGAGAGGGAACCCGCCCGAGTGCGCCCCGTCGCAAGCAGGGATTCCAGAACTCAGCGCGGGTTCTTGCGCATGCACCATGTGTGGGGGCCGCCGTCGGGGAGGGTGACAGCAGCCGTGACCCGGAAGCCGAGTCGCTCGTAGAACCGCACGTTCCGCTCGCTGGAGGTCTCCAGGAACGCCGGGTACCCGGCGTTCCTTGCCTCCTCGATGCCGGGAACCAGCACCGCGCTGCCAAGGCCCTTCCCCTGCGCTTCGGGAGAGACGGCCACCGTATTGAGGAACCACGCCGGCTCCTGCGGCCGGTACGGGGCAACAGCCTGCTCCGCGGATTCGTAGGCGGCCTGCCGGTCACCGGCCAGCTCACCGAGCACCGGGCCGACCTCGGCGAAAGCAGGCGAGGGATCCTCGTCGGGAGTGGTCCACACGGCGACAGCGCGCCCTTCGTCGGCGACCCACACGCGGCCGTACACCATGCCGATTCGGGTGAGACAGATTTCCTGGAAACGCCGGACCCGTTCCTCATGGCCTTCTGCGGCGATCATGTGCCGGGTGAAGGGGTAGTCGGCGAAGGCTCGGGCAAGTACGTCGACCGAGGTGGAGATGTCGGCGTCGGTGATGGGACGTACGACAGGGACGTTTTCACGGTGTGCCATGTTCACCGCATCATCTTGTCAGCAGGCGAACGTTTGAGCCGCCCGGCCCCGTTGTCGGCCTGGACACCCGGTTCCGGGAGCCGTCAACCTGCCGCAAGATCGCGAAGTCATTCTGGGCGGGGTGTTAGAAGAGGTCGGCCGAGGTGCCCTGCGTAAGGTTCTCGAGGATCGTGCGCAGCCACGGGCTGCGAACTGCAGGTAGCCGGACCAAGGTGTGCTGGAACATTCTCCAGTCGGCCCGGGCTTCGTAGTCGTCCGAGAGGTGGTCAACAGCCCAACTGGACGGGGTGACCTCTGCTGGTAGTGGGCCACGCGGTCAGCTATGGGCCCGTGACACGGTCAGTTGACCGCCGACTCCCGCCGCTCCGAGGAAACCCCACGATCGAGTGATGTAACTGCGACCGCCTTCACGCAGCGCCCGATCCGTTGATCATGCTGGGGTGACTCATCGATCCCGTATCGGCCGCCGTAGGGTGCTGTACCCGACAGGCGCCGCCGTACTCTGTCTGCTGTCCGCGCTGTCCGCGCTGCCGGCCGCTGCCCAGCCCGACGGGGCCCGGTCCGACAAGGTCGGTCCCGCCGCCGGTCCCGCCGTCCGGCCGCCCGCCACGGCCGCCGAGGCACGCACCGCCGCCTATCTGGAATCCGCCCGCAATGACCCCGGCCGACTGCAGGACTTCTTCCGGAAGCTGCCCAAGGGCGGCGACCTGCACAACCACCTCTCCGGCGCCGTGAGCACGGAGTACCTCATCGAACTCGCCGCGCAGGACGGGCTGTGCATCGAGAAGAAGACGATGACCGCGGTGCAGCCGCCGTGCAAGGACGGCGCCCGCCCGGCCGCCGAGGCGCGCACCGACAAGGCGTTCCACAAGGAGCTGGTGCGGGCCTGGTCCATGGAGGATTTCCCGCAGGGCGAGTCCGGGCACGACCACTTCTTCGCCGCCTTCGGCAAGTTCGGCGAGGTGACCTGGCGCCACCCGGGCAAGCTCCTCGCGGAGGTCGCCGAGCACGCGGCCCGGCAAAACCAGTCGTACCTGGAGACGATGGCGACCCCCGCCTCCGACGGTGCGAAGAAGCTCGCCGAGGAGGTCGGCTGGGACCCGGACCCGGCCCGGATGCACCGCAAGCTCCTAGCCGGGGGCAAGCTGGACCGGCTGGTGGCGCAGGCCCGCAAGGAGGCCGACCGCACCAACGCCGAGTTCCGTACCGAGGCACGCTGCGACACCACCCACCCCCGCCGCGCCTGCACGCTGCCCGTCCGGTGGATCTCACAGGTCTCCCGCGGCAGCTCACCGGAGCGTGTCTTCACCCAGATCGCACTCGGCCTGCGGCTGGCCGAACGCGACCCCCGGTTCGTCGCCGTCAACCTCGTCCAGCCCGAGGACGGCCAGAGCGCACTGCGCAACTACCGGCTCCAGATGCGGATGCTGAACTACCTGGGCAAGCAGTACCCGAAGGCCCACATCACCCTGCACGCCGGGGAGCTGTGGCCCGGGTTGGTCAAGCCGGAGGATCTGTCCTTCCACATCGGCGAGGCGGTGAACGTGGCGAAGGCCGAACGCATCGGCCACGGCGTCGACCTCGTCCACGAGAACAACTGGCAGCAACTGGCCCGCACCATGGCCCGCCGGGAGACGGCCGTCGAGGTGCCGCTCACCAGCAACGCGCAGATCCTCGGCGTGAAGGGTGACGACCACCCGTTCAACACCTACCGGGCCTACGGCGTGCCCGTCGTCCTGTCCACCGACGACCCGGGCATCTCCCGCACCGACATCAGCCACGAGTACCAGTACGCGTCCACCACCTACCGGCTGCGCTACCCCGAACTGAAAGACCTGGCGCGGGCCTCGCTGGAATACGCCTTCCTCCCCGGCCGCAGCCTGTGGCGCGGCAATCCGACGCGCGACGGCTACCAGCCCACCTCGGCCTGCGCGAACGAACGCCCCGGCACCGGCAGGCCCGCCGGCGCATGCGGCCGTCTCCTGGCCGACAGCCCGAAGGCAGCCGCCCAATGGCACCTGGAGTCCGCCTTCACCACCTTCGAACGCACCCAGGTGAGCTAGCGCTGACCCCGTCCTGGTCACCCACCCCGGC